>NZ_JAOSIM010000002.1 GCF_030586805.1 Candidatus Phytoplasma fabacearum | reverse complement strand
TAAAAAGATTCTTTATCCTTGACCATCCAGACTTTTATTTCCGGATTAGTAAACTTAATTACTTAGTTTTAGGATTCTCCAAGTTACACTAAATTTCTACCTTAATTCTTTAGGGGAAGTATCCTCTCATTAAGAGGCTGATTCCAGGTTTTCTTCACTTGATAAACTACTCAATACATCGATAATATATTAGTAGACTCTGGACTGTCCGTTTAAGCAACTTCCGGAAAGGTCTTATCATTACATCATTTCCCTTCTTAGGCCATTTCAGGCTTCTCCATGGAATTATTCGGTGGCGGAGTCCTTCTTAACTAATTTGCTTTCGTCGCAACCCGCTTTTATGGTCTGCTCTAATCAGGCATTCTTTCGTTTGACTGACCGACCATATCCTTTCAGGGTTTATCGGCCCTGGCTATTGGTTAAATAGCACGAAATTTAGGCATCTTTTGGCGCCCATCAATAGATAATAAAGATTTAAAAATTATATACCATGAGATATTTCTATTTTGAGGCAAAAAACCTTTTAATTCCCATTGCAAACAACATTCTAAAATGAATAATAAATCTGTATTGACGATTGTATAATCATGATTTCGGGAATAAAAATCATGAAAACTATTAACATAATGATGTCTTTGATTCATTTCTAAAACCCATTTACGAATAGACAAATTGAAATAATTGCGACCTAAATCTAAAAAAGGCTGCATAGCTTTATTTTTAATATTTTTATTTAAACAATAATCATACATGCCAAATTCTTTTCTTAAAGCACATAAAGAAATATCAGAGGCGTACGGATATAATTCATAAGGTATTATTCTCATTTGCAATCCTTTTTAAATAATTTAATTTAAAATTTATTATTATATCAAAAATAAAGATTAAATATTTTTAAGTTTATTCATCAAAATAATAAAAATTTTTTATATATAAAGAAAATATAACTAATTAAAAAAATATTTTTAAATTTTCTTTTTCAAAACGTTGGAAAACTTTATCTTTCTTAGGAAATACATTTTTACTTTTAGTAATACCAAAAAATGTTAAACTTTCAAAAGTATTTTTTTCCGATCGAATTTGATCTAAAATATATTTAGCTGTAGTAGGTAAAAAAGGTTGCAATAAAACACCAATAAAACGTAAAATTTCTATTGTATTATATAAACAATAATTTAATTTATTCATATTCTGAGAACAATTACTTTTGAATAATTCCCATGGTTTCATTAAATCAATATATTTATTACCATAACGAGCTAAATTCATAACATGTTCAATAGCTTCAGATATTTTAAAATCTTTCATACATAAACGAATATTTGGTAACACTGAAATAGCAAAATTTGATAATTTTAATCCCAATTCATCTTCAAAATTATTAACTTTAATAACTTTATTATCACAATATTTTTGTAACATACCTAAAGAACGACTTAATAAATTACCAATAGTATTTATCAAATCCGTATTATAACGTTCAAACATTAAATCATAAGTTAAACAACCATCAGAAACATATGGAATTTCATGTAAAACAAAATAACGAATAGCGTCAATAGGAAAAATTTTATTTAAATCATCTACATAAATTACATTTTGAGTAGATTTAGACATTTTTCGATCATTAAATAAAACCCAAGGGTGAATTAAAAATTGTTTAGGTAAAGGCAATCTTAAAGCAAATAAAAAACTCAAATAATAAATTAAATGAAATCTAACAATATCTTTGCCTATGATTTGCAAATCAGGCGGCCAATATTTAACTAAATTTAAATGATCATACCATATTTGAGAATCATTTTTACTAGGATCGTCTAATAAACTTGTAATATAATTGCTTAAAGCATCGAACCAAACATAAGTAATATGCGAAGAATCAAAAGGAAAAGGAATCCCCCATTTAAAAGAAGTTCTTGAAATTGATAAATCTGCTAAAGGTTCTTTTAATAAATTTAAAATTTCTTTTCTACGTGCAAATGGCTTAATTAAATCAGGATGATCTTGTAAATATTTTAAAACAATTGGTTGATATTTTGATAATTTAAAAAAATAAACTTCTTCTTTCATCCAAATTGGAGTTTCACCGCTAGGCAATTTCTTGTCAATTAAATCTTTATCGGAAATATAACTTTCTTCGGCGATAGAATACCATCCTTGATAAACACCTAAATAAATATCTTTTTGTTTAAATAATTGATCTATAAATTTTTGAACATATTTTTTATGCTTTTCATCAGTGGTACGGATAAAATAATCATATTGAATATTAACAGACGTATAAATACGTTTGATTTCGTTAGAAATATAATTAACATATTCTTGATTGGACATCTTATTTTGTACAGCTTTATTTTCTATTTTTTGACCATGTTCATCTGTTCCTGTTTGAAAAAAAACAGAATATCCTTCCATTTTTTTAAAACGTGATATAGCATCTGCCAAAATCATTTCATAAACATTGCCTATATGAGGCAAAGCTGAAGTATATACTATCGAAGTAGTAATAAAAAATTTATCTTTTTGAGACATATCAAATAATTTTAATTACTCCTTAAATTCTAATTTATCCAATTTTATCTGGAATTGATTATAAATTTGTTTTTTAGATATATTGCGTTCTCTAGATAAAAATCTCAAGGCTTCTTTTCGAGAATATCCTTGTTTCAATAAAAGTAAAAAATGTTCTTCCAAAGATAAATTTTGATATGGTAACAAAAATTTATTTTTATCAATAATAATGACATACTCCCCTTTTAAGGATAATTTGCTTTTTTCTTTCAAAATCTCATTAATATCTCCATAAATAATAGTTTCAAACTTTTTTGTTAATTCTCTAGATAAATTAATATTTCTATTAACGTAAATTTTTTGGATTGATAACAAAGTATCTAATAAGCGAAAAGGAGATTCAAATAAAATTAAAGATCCTTCAAAAAAACAATATTTTAATAAAATATTTTCTTTTTGTATTCTTTTTTTAGGTAAAAAACCTAAAAACAAAAAAGGTAAATCGAAAGTAGAAATACTAAAAGATGTTGTAACAGCAGAAGCTCCTGGTAAAGGACAAATGTAAAATCCTGATGCTTGCACCTCACGAACTAACAATAAACCCGGATCGCTAATCAAAGGAGTACCTGCGTTACTAATAAGGGCTAAATTTTTATTTTGTCGCAATAAAGATAAAACCTGAGAAATTCGTTGTTTTTCATTAAACTTATGAAATGACAATAAATTGTTCTTAAATTTATAAAATTTCAAAATTTTATAAGCTTGACGAGTGTCTTCAGCTAAAATAAAATCTACTTCTTTCAAAATATTTAAAGCTCTAAAGGTTAGATCTAACATATTACCTATAGGAGTAGCAACTAAATATAAAGTAGCTTTTTTATCTTGGAAAGTTTTTTGAATGTATAACATAATTCATATCCATCATAACTATTATTTTTTTTTAATTTCTAAAATTAAAGCTAACCAACAAAATTTATTTTCCATTTTTAAACTCATAGGTTCTAAATCATTGAAAATCTTTAACCAATTTATAATTTCTATTTCTGGTAAAGAAAACAAATTATTTATTTCAAATAAAGAGCTCGGAAAATTATTCATGGTTTTTCCTGTTTTTTGATAAAATAACAAATCTAAAAAAAATTTACTTAATATAAATAAAAAATCATTAAAAAAATACTCATAATTCATCAAATTAAAAGTTTCATACAATAATTCATTAGAAAAAGATGTTTTTGGAAAATTTTCCAAAAAAATTAAAAAAAATTTTTTTAAATTAAAAAAATAATTTTTATTCAATAAATAAATTTCTTGTTTATTCACTTCTTTTAATAAATTAAATAATATTTTATCCAAAATATCTTTTTGTAAATCAGAAATATTCGATAAATAATTTTGAGAACAAGGATGCCAACATAATAATTGAGCTCTAGAAACGATTGTAGGTAAAACTAAATTACGATCTTCGGTTAATAAAATCCCCAAAATATTTTCGTTTATAGGATTTTCTAAAAAATAAAGCAAACTATTAGCTGCGTTATAACTAATCTTTTCTATAGATTCTATAACATAAATTTTTTTTTTCTGAATTAAAGAGGTTTGTGTAAAATAATTATACATTTCTAAAATTTGTTGTTTACCCACAGAAATATTTTTATCATCACGCAAATAATAAAAATTAGGATAATTATTTTCTATAATCATCTTTTTTAAAATCTCAGGATTAATAATATCTGTTTTTAAAAATTCATAAACTAAATCTATAATTAATGATTTTTTTATTCTCACATCAAAAGTAGTTTCAATCAAATATAAATGAGATAATTTTTGATCACGCATTAACATTTTAAAATATTCTATTAAATAATTATCAGACATAATATTTATATATTTAATCCAAATGATTCACGTAATTTATTTAAAATAATCATATTTACTTCCTCAAAAGAAAGATTATTAGCGTTAATTTTAAAAATTCTTTTCGGATATAAATGGCAAAGTTTTAAATAACCTTTTCTAATTTGTTGATGCCAAAATAGTTGTTGCGCGTCAAATCCTTCTAATTTAGATTTATTTCTAGCATATAATCTTTTTAAAATTATTTTAGGTTCCAAATCTAAATAAAAAGTAATATCTGGTAATAACTGATGAGCTAAAGGATTAATTTTTCTAATAAATTTAATACCTAATTTTCTCACATAACCTTGATAAACAAAAGAAGAATCTAAATATCGATCACAAATAACAATCTTATTATTTAATAAAGCCGGTTTGATAACTTGTTGAAGATGTTCCGTTCTATCTGCCGCATATAATAAAGATTCTGTTAAAAAATTAATTTTATTATGGGTATCAATTAAAATTTTTTTTATCGATTTAACTAAATTACAACCGCCAGGTTCTTTAGTCATAATTACTGGATAACGATTTTTAATAGTTTGAAACAAAGATAAAACATGAGTTGTTTTACCAACACCATCTCCACCTTCAAAAGAAATAAACATAATCTTTACCTTTAACTTCCATATTAAAATAAAAAATAATAGATTTTCACTAAAATAATTATTGATCTTAATATTAATTTATAAATTAATTCAAAATCAAACAAAAAAAGTCCATAATAATAATAATAAATGAAAAAACAATATCAAATAATCTTGATAACTCATACAATAATAGGTCAATTTTGTACGCGAAGCTCCTAAAACATAACCTCGCGACTCCATAGCATTAGCTAAAATTGAAGATTTTTTAAAAGAAAGAACAAAAATTGGTATTAATAAAGCAATAAGATAATAAATTTTTTTAAAAATATTATGAGTGTTTAAATCAATACCTCGAGAAGTTTGTGCTTTTATTATTTTTTGTGATTCAGATAATAAAAAAGGTATAAACATATAAATTAATGATAATAACATAGTTAAAGTTTCCAAAGGAAAATTAATTTTTTTCAGAGGTTTTAAAATAAATTCTAATCCATCATTTATTTCCATAAAAGATGTTGTCCAAGCGAATAAAGTAAAAACAACAAAAATCATTAAAATACGTATAATAACAAAAAAAGTTTTCCATATATAACTAGAAGATAAAAATAATATTTGAGTTTCATTAATAAAACAATTTTGAGAAACAAATAAACCCGGTAACAAAAACATAATTATCAAAAAAAAATAACTATACACACCATTTAAAAAAAAATATTTAAAAATAAAAAACAAAAAAATGATTAAACACCAAATATAAAATTTATTCCAAATTAAAATTTTAATATCATCGCTTGATTTAGAAATAGTAGATAAATTAAAAATTAAACTTAATATAATTAACCAATTTAAATGCGAAAATTTCTTAAATAATTTGATCCATGAATAATGAGTTTTTTGAAACAACCAAAATATTAAAAAACAATTAACTATTAATATAACTATATAAAAAACAATATTTACCAAATCTTTATGTATAAAATCGAATGTCAAATTTAAACCTAAAATAATTTTTAACCAACACAAAAAAATAAATATTTTAACAGTAGGATTAATTGAATATAAAAAAAAACTATTACGATATGATACTATATTGTTTTTATAATTTTTTGATATCATATCTTCAAATTCCACCTAGATAAAATTTACGTAAATAAGATAAAAATTCCTTTTCGGAATAAACCGGATGAAAAGGAATATTAAAAGATTTTTGCATTAATTTTAAAATACGAAAAGTTTGAGGCTCATATAAATTAAATTTATGTAATTTAAAAGTTTTAAAAAAAAATTCTTTAGAATTATCAAAAATAATATTACCTTTGTCCATAAAAACAACACGAGTAGCATATTGAGCTACCAAATTCATATCATGAGTAATACAAATAATTGTTTTTTGTTCTATTTGATAAAGATCTTGAAAAATTTTCATTATATCTGCATAACCCTGAGCATCCAGTCCTCTTGTTGGTTCATCTGCAATAATAATTTGCGGTTCCATAATCAAAATTCCTGCAATAGCAACTTTTCTTTGTTGACCTCCAGATAAATTAAAAGGAGAAGTATTTATAAAATCACTACTAATTCCGACTTTATTTAAAATTTTTATAGCTTTTGTTTTTAATTCACATTTGTTTTTAATATCAGTTGTAAAAGCAAAAAGAACATCTTTTAAAACAGTAGATTCAAATAATTGATATTCAGGAAATTGAAAAATTAAACCTATTTTTCGTCTTATATTAGCCAAAAATGCTGAAGAAGTTTTATCATTAATAATTTTATCAAAAATGTTTACTATACCCAATTTAGTCAATAATAAGCCATTCATTATTTGTACTAATGTAGATTTTCCCGAACCTGTAGGGCCGACAATGGCAATAAATTCTTGATTAGGATTAATAGATAAATTAATTTTATTTAAAGCACAAACGCCATATTTAGTATAAGAAAAACTTACATCTTTAAATTGTATTGCCATAAAAAATCCTTTAATTTAGACAAAATAATAGGTGGTTGAGATAAGCGATTAAAATCTTGTTGCAATTGATAATAAAGTTTTAAAAATAAAGGTAAATTAATAAAATTATTTTTTAAAAATATTTCATCTTTCATAAAATTAATAGGAATATCTTTTTTTACAAGATTACCTTTTTGTAAAAAAATAATTTCATCACTTCGAAAAGCAAATTCCCAATCATGTGTAATAGTAATTAAAGTTATATTATTTTTTCTATGAATATCTTGAATAATATTATAAATTTCTTGAGTTCCTTGAGGATCTAAAAAAGATGTAGGTTCATCAAAAATTATAATTTTTGGTTCCATAACCAAAACAGATGCAATAGCTACTCGTTGTTTTTGGCCTCCAGATAATTCTTGAGGATTGCAATCTAATAAATGCAAAATGTTTAACTTCTTAGCAATATTAAAAATCTTTTTTTTCATTACTTCACGAGATAAATTTTGATTTTCTAATCCAAAAGCAATATCATGTTTTACATCACAACCAATAAATTGATAATCTGGATTTTGAAAAATAATACCCATACGAGAACGTAATAAAAATAAATTTTCTTCTGTTAATGCAATATTATCAATAAAAACCCGGCCTTTTTGGATAGGCAATAAACCAACCAAAATTTTAGATAAAGTAGATTTTCCCGAACCATTACCGCCTATAATTGAAATCCATTTTCCAGAATTAATGGAAAAATTCAAATTTTGTAAAATTTCAACTTCTTTATAACTAAAATACAAATTTTCAACACAAATCATAATCTACCTTAAAAAATCTAATATTTTTTTGTATTTTCTTCAATTTTTACTCAAATTCAAAATTATTAGAATACAAAAGAGAATAAAAAAATACATAAATTTAATCAAAAATTAAAAGACGAATATAAAATAAGATATTTAAAAAATCAAACAAAACGAATAATAGCCATAGGAGCAGAATCACCACGACGAAATTCAGTTTTAATAACACGTGTATAACCACTTAATCTATCATTATATTTAGGTGCAATTTCATTAACTAATTTACGTAAAATTGTTTGATTATTACTAAATGTTTGATTAAAAAATAAATTTAAAGCTCTTCTATGATTAGCTAAATTTGATGTTTTAGTCAAATTAATAACCTTGTCCATAATACGACATAATTCTTTAGCTTTTGGTAAAGTGGTAGTTATTTGTTCAGCTATTACTAAACTAGATACTAAATTCTTCAATAAAGCTTTTTTTTGAGATTTATTACGTCTTAATTTGCTAAAACTCATAATAAATAGTTTCCCTCTCTTTTAAATTTTTATAATTTATTAAAATTATTCTAATTTATTTAACATACCAAAATGCAAATCTAAATTCTTCATTTTTTCTTTAAGTTCTTCAAAAGATTTTTTACCTAAACTACTTAATTTAGTAATTTCCTCTTCTTGATGACTAACTAATTCTCGGACAGTAAAAATTTTAGATTTTTTTAAGCTATTTAATAATCTAACTGATAATTCTAATTGCTCAATTTTAAAATCTAAAGCATGATTGTGATGTGATTTTTCAGGTTCTTGAATAAAATTTATTTTTTGAGTTTCTTCTGATAATTCAACCAAAACAGCTAAATGATCTAATAAAATTTTAGCGGCTAAAGATAAAGCTTTTTTAGGAGTAATAGCGCCATTAGTTTCTATTTCTAAAATTAACTCTTCTTTATTTCCTAATTTAGATTCTACATGAAAAGTACTTCGAATAATAGGGGTATATATAGAATCTATAGCGATAACACCAAATTCACCACAATTATAAATTTTATTTTCTTCAGATCCTTTATAACCGATGCCTCTACGAACAGTTACTTCCATTTTTAATTTTGCATTTGAACTTAAAGTTGCTATCACATGAGAAGGATTAATAACTTTAATTCCAGCAACAGGTTTAAAATCTGCTGCTGTAACTTCCTTAGGTCCTGTCGCATCTATTTCTAATTTTTGTTCAAAATCCTCTATAGAATCATAATCGGAACTTAAAATTACTCCTTTTAAATTTAATAAAATAGTCATTACATCTTCTGTGATGCCTTCTATAAAACTAAATTCATGTTTAACACCTTCAATTTTAACATTAACAATAGCAATCCCCGGCAAAGAAGAAATTAAAATTCGTCTTAAAGGAGTTCCTAAAGTATTGCCATAAGTCGAAGATAAACATTGAATAATAAAACGACTACAATTAGAATTATAATTTTCTTCTTCTTGAATTTGCATTATAGGTTTTAAAAATTGTAATTTTTTCATGTCAATATCCTTTTTTTATCCACGAGGACGTTTACGAGGTCTACAACCATTATGAGGAACAGGAGTAGCTTCTTTAAAGCATGAAACAAATAATCCTGCCTCTTTTAAAGCTAAAACAGTATCACGGCCAAGACCAATACCATTAAAACGAACTTCTACACTTTTAGCTCCATAAGTTTTAGTAGCTATTTCAGCAACATTTTTAGCTACTTGTTGAGCAGCAAACAAATTACTTTTACGACTACCACGAAAACCTAAATTACCAGCGCTTTTTTGTACAATAGTATTACCTTGTTCATCTGTAAAATTAATAATAGTATTATTAAAACTAGTTTTAATATGAATAATCCCTACAGGAATATTTTTTTTAACTTTTTTATCTTTTTTTATTTGCTTTTTGGAAGACATAAATTAAATTATCCTCTTTTTTTGATGTTATTATTTTTTTTAACCGAATCAGACAAATTTATTTGTCGATTTCTTCGAGATGTTTTAGCATTGTTACGAGTATTTTGTCCTCTTGCTGGCAACCCCAAATTATGCCTTCTACCTCTATAAGAATTAATAGCTATTAAATTTTTAATATTCATTAAAGCAAGTTCTCTTCTGAGTAAACCTTTTTCATTTAATTTATTAATTTCTGTTCTAATAGCAGTTAATTGAGATTCTTGCAAATCTTTCACTCGAATATTACCATCAATATTAATTGATTGCAAAATTTTACGAGAAGTTTTAATCCCTATACCGTAAATATAAGTTAAACCAATTAAAATACTTTTAGTACCAGGAATATCTGCTCCTGCAAGTCTTAACATTTAAAATATACTCCTTTCTGTATCAACCTTGTCTTTGATTATGACGACGTTGTTTTTTGTTAATCACAAATACTTTTTTATTACGTCGAACAATAATATCATCAGCACTACGTTTTTTTACAGATGCACGCACTTTCATAATTTTAAATTCCTTTACAATTTATAATTTATAACGATAAACGATACGACCTATATCTTTGGAATCTGAACTAAATTCTACTTTTACTTTATCACCCAAAGAAATATGAATATTATTTTTACGTATTTTACCTGAAATACAAGCTATTATATTTTTTTTATTAGGTAATTCTAATTTAAATTTAGCGCCAGGTAATGTTCCAACAACAGAAGCATCTATACTTATTTTTTCCATATAATAATCTCAAAAAACCCCTTATTAAAATTTATAATGTTAAAATTTCATAACCTTGATTAGTAACTGCGATAGTATGTTCGAAATGAGCACTCAAACTATTATCTTTACTAACCGCTGTCCAACCATCAGAAAGAATTTGAACTTCCTTACTACCCAAAGTAAACATTGGTTCAATACAAAAAGTCATTCCTGGTAATAATACATAATCTTTGTCTACAAAATTAAAATTAAAAATATAAGGTTTTTCATGCAAAGATTTACCAATACCATGACCAGAAAAACTTTCAATAATTCCATAATCATTAGAATTACCGATTTTAAAAATAGCATTTGAAATGTCTGATATTCTATTGCCCGGGCAAACTTGATCAATACCTTTATATAAAGCTTCTTCGGTATCTTTCAATAATTTAATAGTTTTATCCGGAATATTACCTATAGCATATGTAAAAGCAGCATCTACAAAATAACCTTGATATTTAATTCCTATATCTAAAGTTATAATATCGCCGTTTTTTAAAATTTGTTGATAAGAAGGCACTCCGTGTACTATTGCATCATTAACAGAAGTACAAATATGTCCTGGAAAACCATCATAATTTTTAAAAGCAGAAATTACTCCGTATTCTTGCATAAATTGATTAGCTACAAAATCTAACTTACCTGTAGATATTCCTTCTTTTAAAAAAAACATTAATTTTTTCTTAATTTGAGATAAAATTTTACCTGCCATTTTCATTATAGCGATTTCATCTTTGTTTTTAACAATTAACATAAAGCATTGATTCCATTTAGTATATTTTAATAAAAATATTTTATTTATTTAATTAATAATTCATAAAAAATTAAAATAATTTATTGTATAATTTATTAACATTAGTGCTAGTGGTAATTTTTTGTACAATTTCGATAGCTACACCCACTACAATTATAAGACTAGTTCCTCCTAAATTGAAAGTAGATAAACGATTTGATTTACTGAATAAAATAAAATTAATTATATCAGGTAAAGCAGCTAATATTGTCAAAGAAAAAGCTCCCATAAGAGTAACTTTAAACAGTTCTTTTGTAATTTTATAAACAGTCTCTTGCCCTGGTTTAACTCCATCTAAATAAGCATCTTGTTTAGATAAATTATTAGCAATTTCATAAGGATCTAACATTATAAAAACAGAAAAAAACGAGAATAACAAAATTAATAAAAGATAAACAAAAAAACCTAAACCTAAATAATAATATTGTGATTCTTGCAATTGAATAGTAAATTTTTTAAAATAATTATCCGCAGATAAAAAAGCGCCTATAGTCGGAAAAATATTAATAAAAGTATTAGCTAAAATAATAGGCAAAATACCAGAAGTATTAATTTTTAAAGGTATATGGTTTTGAATTTTATCATTTTGCTTATATGTAGCATAACTAATAGGGATTTTCAAATAAGAAGAACATAAAATAATAGTTAAAATTAATAAAATTAAAAAAGATAATAAAACTAAAATTTTTTGACTTGTACTGAAAAATGAATCATTTAACAATAAAGATTTAAAACTTTTAGATAAATTTTCACTTATACTTATAACTATAAAAATAGAAACTCCATTACCTATACCTTTATTTGTAATTAAATCAGATAACCAAATACAAATAAAAGATCCTACAATTAAAAAAAATACTACTTGCAAAACTAAAATTTTTTGTTTAGCAATATCAAAAAGTTGAGAACGCATAACAGAAGCCAAACCTTGACCAAAAGCTATTATTAAAGTAAGTAATCTAGTGATAAAATTAATTTTATACTTTCCAATAGAACCTTGTTCATGCCATTCTTTTAAAGAAGAAAAAATTTTACTAGCAATTTGTATAATAATAGAAGCAGTAATATAAGGCATCACTCCTAAAGATAGAAAATATATAGGCATAGAACTATTAAATATAGAAAGATCTCTTAAGATTAATTTTTTTAATTGTGCAAATTCTAAAATATTAAGAGGTATACAAGGGATATGTATATTTAAACCAATTACATAAATAAAAATAATAAATAAAGTTAAAAAAATTTTATTTATAATATGTTTTTTATCTTTAATAAAATTTACTAATATTTTCATTAAAATTTACCTTTTTTATTTTATTATTTTATACAACTTGAATCTTGCCTCCAGATTTTATAATAAATTCTTTTGCTTTTTTAGAAAATTTAACACCTTGTACTATTAATCTTTTAGTTAAATCGCCTTTAGCTAAAATTTTAATTAAATTGTTATTATTTTTAATTATTTTTTTTTCCATCAATAATTGTGGTGTTATTAAAGTATCATTTTCAAATATCTCTAAATCTTTAAGATTAACTAAAGAATATTTTTTTTTATTAAAATTATAAAATCCTTGTTTGGGAATACGTTGAAAAAAAGGAGTTTGACCACCTTCAAAACCTATACGTGTTTTTCCGCCTGAACGAGCTAATTGTCCTTTATGACCGCGACCACAAGTTTTACCTAATCCGCTACCTGGGCCTCTACCTAAACGCTTAATACTTTTGCGCGCTTTATAAACAGGTTTTAAAGAATTTAACATAAAAAACTCTCTTTCTTATTTAATAGAAAACAATCTATTTTAAAATTAAAAATTTTTGTCAATCGAAATCAAATGTTTAACAACATTTAACATTCCTTGTACTACAGCTTTTTCTTCCTTAATAACTTTTTGATTAATCTTTTTTAAACCTAATGCATGAGCTGTTTTTATTTGTTTAGGGGTTCTTCCAATTAAACTTTTACATAACTTAATTTGAATCTTATTCATTTAGCGATACCTCTAATACGATTTTTTAACGAAATTCCCCTAAGTTTTTCTGCATCTTGTATAGTCTTTAATTGCTTTAATCCGTTAAATGTAGCTCTTAAAACATTGATATGCGTACGTGAACCGAAAGTTTTTGTAATAATATCAGTAATACCCGCTAATTTAAAAATTGATCTTGCTGCTGTTCCTCCTGCTACAATACCCGTTCCTTTAGAAGCTGGTTTTAAAAAAAATTTAGTAGCTCCGAAACGACCTATAATTTCATGAGGAATAGTAGTACCACTTAAAGCGACACAAAATAAATTTTTTTTAGCTTTTTCAACAGCTTTTTTTATAGCTTCTAAAACTTCCTGAGCTTTACAAGAAGCAAAACCGACATTACCCTTTTGATCACCTACTACAACTAAAGCAGAAAAACGAAAACGACGCCCACCTTTAACAACTTTAACAATTTTACTAATTTTCACTATTTTCTCTTCTAGTGAAGAAAATTTTTTTTTATTAGATAATTCTCTTTTCATAAATGTCTCCATTTTTTTAAATAACCGAACATATTATTAAAAATTTAAACCTTCTGCGCGAGCAGAATCAGCTAAAACTTTAATACGACCATGATAAAGATATCCACCCCGATCAAAAACAACATTTTTAATACCTTTTGCCAAAGCTTTTTGAGCAATTATTTTGCCAATTTCCGAAGCTACTTTAGTATTAATAATATCATAGTTGATCTGTTTGCTATGAACGCTACATAAAGTAATACCTAAATGATCATCAATAATTTGGACATAAAAATATCTATTAGAATAAGAAACATTTAAACGGGGTTTTTGTGAACTACCTACAATTTTTTTTCTTAAACGTAAATGACGTTTTCGTCTTAAAAGTTGAGAAGATTCTTTTTTAATCATAAACCGAATAAATTCCTTTTTTATTTTTTAGCACTTTTGCCAGCTTTACGATGGATATAACCACCAACATAATATATTCCTGTTCCTTTATAAGGCTCTGGCTTCGCAAGAGATATTATTTTTGCAGCAAATTCACCTACTAATTGTTTATCAATACCTTTAATAATTATTAAATTATTTTGTTTATTAACTTGCACTATTAAATTAGGTAAAATATCAACAATAACATCATGAGAATAACCTAATTTAAAAACTAATTTATTGCCTTCTACTATACATGAATAACCTAAACCTGTAATTTTAAGTTCTTTAGAAAAAAAATTTTTAACTCCTTGAACCATATTATTCAATAAAGCTCTAGTAGTACCGTGAATTTTTTTAATAAAATTATTATTATTAGGTCTTGTAATAGTAATAATATTATCTTTTTTAATGATACTTAAACAAGAATTAAATTTAAGTTCTAATTGGCCTTGCGAAGATGAAACTAAAACTTGATTATCTGGCTTAATTTCTACAAACACGCCTTCTGGAATCGAAATAATTTTCCTTCCTACCCGTGACATAAATATTCTCCTTCATTTAAATTACTACCAAATATAAGCTAATACATGTCCTCCGACATTTAAAGATGAAGCTTCATAATCTGTTAAAATACCTTGAGAAGTAGAAATTAAAGCTATTCCAAAACCATTTCTTACTTTAGGAATATTTTGGACCGAAACATACTTAGAAACTCTTTTTAATCCTTTAATTACACTTTCTTTAGTTTCTTTATTATATTTTAGATAAATAAAGATCTTATTAAGTTTTTTATCTATGTTAAAATTTGTAATAAATCCTTCTTTTTTAAGTACTTCTAATATTCTGATTTTTAAATTCGAACAAGGTACGCAAACTTCATCATATTTCATCGCATTAGCATTTCTCATTCTTGTTAATAAATCAGCAATAGTATCCGTCATTACCATAAATTTATACTTATACTTCCTTTTATAATATTTACCAACTAATTTTTATAATGCCAGGGATTTCACCTTTATTGGCTAATAAACGAAAATTAATACGAGATAAACCAAATTTTCGCATATAACCCCTAGATCTACCATCAATCTTATCTATATTTTTGCAACGCACAATAGAAGAATTAACAGGCAATTTCGCTAAACTTTGATAATCTTTTTTGTGTTTCAATTCTGTTCTTATATTAAAATATTTTAAAAATATTTCTTTTTGTTTTAAATTTTTAATAATTTTTGATTTCTTAGCCATTTATATTGCACTCCTATTTTTATTTTGTCCTTTTAAAAGGCATTCCATAAAAATCTAATAATTTTTTAGCTTGTTGATCATTGGAAGCTGTAGTAACTATAGAAATATCCATACCAAAATTTCTTTTTACTTGATCCAAACTAATTTCCGGAAAAATAATTTGTTCTTTAATGCCTAAATTATAATTACCTTTGCCATCGAAAGATTTTAGAGAAAGTCCTGAAAAATCTTTAATCCTAGTTAAAACAATATGAATCAATTTATTTAAAAAAAACTCTTTTCTATGGCCTCGCAAAGTTACTTTTAAACCAATTATTTCTTTAGTTCGTAATTTAAAATTAGAAATAGATTTTTTAGCTTCAGTATTAATAGGAATTTGACCACTAATTAAAGCTAATTGTTGACGACAATCATCTAAAAATTTAGTATCTGAAGCAGATTTTCCAAGGCCCACATTAATAACAATTTTTTCTATTTTAGGAACTTGCATAATAGAATTAACATTAAAAATTTCTTTTAAAGCTAAAAAAGTATCATTTTTTGTATAATTATTATTTTCATTGATTTCCATATTATTTAACCTTTTTTATTTAATTAATAATTGCTAAACCTGTTTTTTTAGAATAACGAATTTTTTTATCTGAATCAATACGAAATCCTACACGAGTAGGAATTTTTAAATCCGGATCGATCAAAGCAACATTTGAAACGTGAATAGGCATTTCTTCTTTAATTATTTGACCTTTTTGATCATTATCATTGGCAGAAGTTTTGTGCTTAATAGCAATATTTACACCTTCCACTAAAACCTTTTGCTCTTTAAAAAAAACTTTTATCACTTTTCCTGTACGAAATACTTTTTTTTGGCTAGTAGGATCTACAATATAACGATCTTTTCCAGCAATAATAGCTACTGTATCACCTTTTTTTATACGCATAATTTATAATAACCTCATACCACCAAAACTTCTTCTGCTAAAGATATAAATTTAGAAAAATTATTTTTTTGAAAATTATAATTTCTAATAGCAGGTCCGAAAATTCTAGTTCCTCTTGGAGTCATATCGTCTTTAACCATAACAACTGCATTATCATCAAATTTAATATAACTGCCATTTTTGCTTTTAAAACCGTGTTTAGTTCTTAAAATAAGAGCTTTAGAAATACTACCTTTTTTAATTAAACTAGTAGTAGTAGTTTTTTTAACAGAAACTGTAACTAAATCGCCAATATAAGCATAACGTTTACCGGTATCCCCTGGAATACCAATCACCAAAACTTCTTTAGCTCCACTGTTATCTGCCACTTTTAAACGTGTATTAACTTGAATCATAAATCAGACACCTTTTTAACAGAACGTAAAATTTTTACTAAACGAAACCTTTTTAATTTAGATAAAGGACGAGTTTCTTCAATGAAAACCATATCACCTATTCTAGCATCTTCGTTAGGATCATGAGCATAAAATTTACTAATTTTTTTAAAACTTTTGTTATATAATGAATCCTGTTTGTCATATTTAACAGCTACAGTTATAGTTTTAGACATTTTATCAGAAACAACTGTTCCTGAAAGTTTTTTTCTAACATTACGCATTTATTATTTGATCCTCCTTTTTATTATTAAAAAATTTATTAAAATTGATTGGTCAATAAATTACTAGAAAATTTTTGCAAAATAAATATGAAAATCCATTAATATTAAAAATTTAATAAATAAAAATTTAATAAATAATATTATTTATCGAAAATAAATTTATAGAAAATATAGAAATATTTTTTTTATTTAATTATTAAACCTATAAAAAAACTAAATAATTATAAAATTTATAGTATTCTGAACTCCATATATTTTTTTAATCCATTTTTATTTGAAATAAATCATTACTGATTTATTTTATCATGTTATTGTGTCTTTTTTATATTTTCATTCAAAATATCACAAAAATTTAATTAATATTTAATGATTTATTATTAAATTGTTTTTATGAATGAAATTGTATATTTTAAATCATAATAATTTAATTAATAATTATTATAAATATTTTTTAATATAATAAAATTAAAATTCCGATTAGCAAAGATGAAAAATTTATTATTACAATAAATAAATTTAATTATATCTTAATTTAAAGGATAAAAATTATTTATTTTTTTTGTTCTCGAATAACAGTTTTTAAACGAGCGATGTTTTTGCGAATTTTACGGATTACTGAAGTATCTTTTAATTTGGATAATGCTGATTGAAAATGTTTTTCAAAATATTCTTTCTGAAAATATTCGAGTTTTTTAAAAATCTCATCCATTCCCATTTTACGAATTTCATTAATTTTCATATTCATTTTCCTTTAGCGACAATTTTAGTTTTAATAGGTAATTTATGTGAAGCCAATCTTAAAGCTTCTTTTTCAAATTTTTCTATATTATTTAAATCACGAACTTCAAACATCACAGTACCACGTTTAACCACGGCTACCCAATTAACTACATTACCTTTCCCAGAACCCATTCTAACTAATTTTTTTTCAGTAATCGGTAAATTAGGAAAAATATTAATAAATACTTTACCTTCTCGTTTTAAATGACGAGTCATAGCTATACGAGCAGCTTCAATTTGTCGATTACTAATCCAATGACCTTGTTGAGCTACTAAACCATAATTACCATTTAAAATTCTAGTTTGACCTTTAGCTTTTCCTTCGTAACTTAAACGATGTAAACGACGATATTTAGTTTTTTTTGGCATTAACATAAAAAAATACCTCTTTTATTTGAAATGATTTATAAATACCTTATTATTAATTATATTTTGAAATAATTTTAAAAAAATTATTTATTTTAATTGATTATCTGCCTTTGAATTAGATATATTGTCGTGAGATATTTTTCGAAAAATTTCTCGATCATCTTTAGAAGTATAATTGCCATCACAAATCCAAACTTTAACACCTAAAACTCCATGAATAGTTTTAGCAGCAACATATGCATAATCAATTTTAGAACGAAAAGTTCCTAAAGGTAAAATCCCTTTAATAGTGGTTTCTGTTCTAGCGATTTCAGCACCACTCAAACGGCCTTTGAGACTGATTTTAATACCCTTAACTCCCGCTTTTAAAGCTTTTTGTATATACATCTTTTTCACAGCTCTAAAAAAAGCCCTTTGTTGCAATTGTGAAGCTATATTTTGAGCTATTAAAGAAGCTACTTTATCAGGATTTTTAACTTCAATCACATGAATATTAATATCTTTTTTAATTAATTTATATATCTCTTGAACTAATTTATTTTTCTCTTTATTATCAGAACCTATCACAACTCCTATTTTTGGAGTATACAAAAAAATGTCAATATTTTCCTTATTATCTTTTTTTAAACGTTGAATTTCCACACGAGCAATAGTTCCCAAAGGATAATAATCATTAATAAATTTTCTAAGATTATAATCTTCATGAATTAATGAAGGGACTTTTTTATCTTCTGTGTACCAGTTAGATGCCCAATTACGTAACAATGATAATCTTAAAGCAATAGGACTACTCTTTTGACCCATTAGATTCCACCTTTCTTTCTAGTTCTATTTTTTGCGAAGCAACCAAAATAGTAATATGACTAGTGTTTTTTTGAATTTGATTGCTTCTACCTTTAGCTCTAGGTAATAAGCGTTTCATTCTAACACCTTGATTAACAAAAATTTTCTTAACATATAAACTATTAATATCAAAATTAAAATTATTAACAGCATTAGCGACAGCGCTTTTTAATAATTTTAAAACTACTACAGAAGCAGCTTTATTGGTAAATTCCAAAATAGCTTGAGCTTCTTCAATATTTTTATAACGAATTAAATCAATAACTAAACGTATTTTTCTAGGTGCTATCGGTACTCGTTTAGCGATAGCTTTTACATCATTATTAAACATTTTATAAATTTTCTCGCTTCCCTAGAATTTTATTTTTTTTGTGAACTTTTATCTTTTTTGGCATGAACTACATATTTGCGAGTAAAAGCAAAAGAACCCAATTTATAACCTACCATATCTTCAGTAATAAATAAATCTGTAAAATCTTTGCCATTATGAACAGCAATCTTATAGCCAACAAATTCAGGTATTATACTAGTATCACGAGAATAAGTTTTTATAGTTTTTTTAATTTTTTGTTTTTCTTGTTTCATCACTTTAGATAATAAATTATGATCAGCGAAAAAACCTTTTTTAATAGAACGACTCATGATTTACTTATTCTACTCCTTATTTTTTACGACGTTTTAAGATTAAACTTGTAGATTTTTTATTTTTTTTACGTGTTTTAATACCGCGATCGGGTTTACCAGTATAACTTCTAGAAGAAACATAACCGATAGGACTGCGACCTTCTCCGCCACCATGAGCGTGATCATTAGGGTTCATAGCAGTACCTCTTACTTTAGGTCTTTTATTTAAATAACGAGATCTACCTGCTTTACCATTTCTAATTAATTTATAAGTATCATTACCTATAGCACCTATAGTAGCTCTACAAGTTGATAAAACTTTACGAATTTCTCCAGAAGGTAAATTTAAAACAACATATTTATCTTCGCGAGATACAATAGTAGCATAAGCGCCAGCACCACGAGCCAATTGACCGCCCTTACCAGGTTTTAATTCAATATTGCTTATAACGGAACCAATAGGAAGATTTTTTAAAGGTAACACATTTCCTACCTTAATATCTGAACCTAAACCTGATGAAACATAACTACCAACAGTTAATCCTTTTAAAGATAAAATATATCTTTTTTCGCCATCTTGATAATGAATCAAAGAAATATAGGCATTTCTTTTAGGATCATATTCGATAGTAGCAACTTTACCTAAAATACCATCTTTATCACGCTTAAAATCGATAAGACGAATTTTTTGCTTAGCTCCTCCTCCGTGGCCTCTAACAGTAATAACACCTCGATTATTACGACCTCCTGTATTGTTTTTAAAAAATAATAATTTTTTTTCTGGTTTAGAAGTAGTAAGTTCGGAAAAACTTTGCAATTGCATATTTCTATGGCCATTAGAGGTAGGTTTGTATTTTTTGATAGACATAATTAACCTTTTTTCCTTTAATTTATTTAATACACTTTAAAAAAAATTTTGTAAGTTACAAAATTTTAAACCAAAATATAAACCTAATTATAATCATTTAATTTCATTGAAATCGCTAATTCTTTGTCCTGGAACAACTTTTACAATAGCTTTTTTATAAGCTGAAGTGTAACCTGAATATTTACCTTTCCTTTTAAACTTTGGTAAAACATTAATAATATTAACAGACATAACATTAACTTTAAAAATATATTCTATAGCCTTTCGAATTTCTATTTTATTAATATTTTTGTCAACCTTAAAAAAATATTTATTATATAATTCCATCTGTTTATTAGTTGCTTCGGTAATGATAGGATCTTTAATATACTTATAATATTTATTCATTAACGATTGTTCCTTCCAAATAATTAATTGCTTGACGAGTAATAATTAAGTATTTTGCTTGAAAAATTTGGTAAACACTAAAATGAGTAACACTTTCTAACATTACTTGAGATAAGTTATTAGTGGATTTGATTAAAGAATCAGTCAATTCCGGAACTACGATTAAAATTTTATATTTAAGATTAATCTTTAATTCAGTTAATAATTTAGTAAATTCTTTAGTTTTAGAAGTTTGCAAATCTAAAAAATCTAAAATCATTAAAGTATTATTTTTCAAATGCCAAGATAAAGCTGCATGAAAAGCTAATTTGCGCACTTTATAATTAATTTTAAAATGATAATCTCTTTTTTGTAAAGCAAAAGTATGACCTCCGCCTCTCCAAATAGGAGAACGAATAGTTCCTTGGCGAGACCTACCAGTTCCTTTTTGAGCCCAAGGTTTACGGCCTCCTCCTGAAACTTCGGAACGATTTTTAGTTTTATGATTGCCAAGTCTTTTAGCAGCTCTTTGTTGATTAATAACATCATAAATTACTTGTTGATGCAATTTAACTCCAAAAATTTTATTTGATAAAATTATTTCATCACATGGTTGACCATGTATGTTAATTACCTTACACTTAAGCATGAGATATAGCCTCTTTATTAGTTTGTTTAACAGCTGATTTAATCATCACAAAACCTTTGTTAGGTCCAGGAATGCTGCCTTTAATTAAAATAACATCTTTATCTGATATTACTGATATAATTTTTAAATTCTGCATAGTCACTTTATGAAAACCCATTTGACCAGGCAAATGCTTTCCTTTTTGATTACCTTTAATAGGGCCATTAGAACCTGGTCTTCGATGAAATCGTGAACCATGACTTTTTGGACCAATAGTTTGATTATATTTTTTAATGACTCCAGAAAAACCCTTACCTTTGCTAATTCCTGTTACGTCTACAAAATCTCCAGAATTAAAAATATGGATATCCAAAATTTGTCCTGGTTGTAATTCAGACAATTCATTTGAACTATTATTATTAAAAGAAATTTCACGAACAAAAAATTTAGGGGAAGAATTATATTTACTGAAATGGCCTTGAAGTGGTTTTGTCGTATTTTTTTCTTTTTTAGTTTCAAAAGCTAATTGTGTCGCTTGATAACCATCTGTGTCTATTTTTTTTTGTTGTAAAATAACATTATCAGCAACATGCACAATAGTAACAGGAACTACTAAACCTTGATCATGATCAAAGAATTGAGTCATACCTATTTTTCGTCCTAAAATTCCTTTAGACATTTTAAATAATATCTCCTTTTAAAATAATAATAAAATCTAAAAATATTAACTAAATATATGAAAAAATTAAAATTCATTTTATGGTATATATAATATTATATTTTATTGTTTAATACTAATATCAACTGATTTAGGAACATCAATACGCGTTAATGCATCGATAGTTTCAGCATTAGGGTTAATAATTTGAATTAAACGTTTATGTGTGAAACGGCCAAATTGCTCTCGACTATCTTTATTAACAAAAGTAGAACGCAAAACGGTAAAGATTTCTTTACGAGTAGGTAATGGTATAGGTCCTCTAATTTCGGCTCCAGTGGCAATAATACTATCAATAATTTTTTTAATAGTTGATTCTAACATTTTAAAATCATAAGTTTTTAAACAAATTTGAAAAATTTCTGAATTTTTTTTCATCCCCTTATATTAACCTTTCCTATTGTAAGCAAATAAAACATTTATTTGATATTTAAATGCATAAATTCTTAATTTTTTTAAGCCTAAAACATATATAAAAAATTTATTAACATAAAATAATAATTTAATTTACCATAAAAAATCATCAAATTAAAAAATAAAATATTTTATATTATTCCGAAATTACCTAAAATAATATAAAATATTCACAGAATATACACATTTATCATTATATCATAAAAAAATATATATCTATTTATATCAACAAAAAAATTTCTACTAAAATATAATTTTCGAAAATAACATAAAAATACTATTTTTATATATTTTTAATAGCTACTCTAAGTTTAGCTGAATGACTACAAGAATTAAATTCTTGTTCTCTGGCAGAAGGTCGAATAACTTTTTTATTTATAATTCTTAAAACAGGAATTGGCAAATCTTTATCGTGAATAGGCAAATTAGAAAAAACCGAATCATAAGAACTATTTTGTTTAAAAAAATATTTTACTAAACGATCTTCTAAAGAATTAAAACTAATTACTAATATAATTCCACCTTTTTTTAATAATTTTAAA
Organism: Candidatus Phytoplasma fabacearum; assembly: GCF_030586805.1. GTDB lineage: Bacteria > Bacillota_I > Bacilli_A > Acholeplasmatales > Acholeplasmataceae > Phytoplasma > Phytoplasma fabacearum. Next base: position 15,374 of record NZ_JAOSIM010000002.1, on the reverse strand, counting down.
CTTTGTTCTAAAGCTAATTTTAAACATTTTAATTCTTGATTAACTTCTATACGCAAAGCTTGAAACACTCTTTTAGCGCTATGTCCACGATTATTACGAAAATTTTTAAATTTATCAGTAATTTTGACTAAATCAAAAGTCATATACAAAGGTCTATTTTTAATAATTTCTTTAGCGATCATGCGAGATTTCGGTTCTTCCCCATAATTTTGAAAAATCTTTTGCAAATCTTCTAAAGAATAATGATTTAAAATATATTGAGCAGTAATAGGATTATTACAGTTCATTCTCATATCTAATACATCATTACGTAAATAACTAAAACCTCTTGTATTATCGTTAATTTGTAACAACGATAATCCTAAATCAAAAACAATACCATTAATCGTAGTTACTTTTCGCGCTAATAATTCATCGTATAAATAAGAAAAATTTTTGTTTATTAAACAAATATTTTGATAATTAATAAATCTTTGTCGACATTGCTGAATAGCTTTAATATCTTGATCAAAAGAGTATAAAGTACCAGTAGTTAGCTTATTCAAAATAGCATGACTATGACCGCCTGTACCCAAAGTAGCATCAACGTAAACACCAGAAGAATCAATATTCAAATATTCCACAACTTCCTGAAGCATAACAGGTATATGATTTGTAATTAACAATTCTCTAAACCTCATTAATCAAAATAAAAGCAAATGCTTTTAATCTTCTTTAAAAATAATTTTAAAATTTTTATTAATAATTTCCGATAAAGCTTTGCTAACAATTTTTTTACCCTTAATTTGAGATTTATAAAGTTCATCTTTAGTTTCTATAATATGAGCGATCTTCCCGGCAACATAAGCTAATTTATACTTAGAATCAATACATTTTAATAAATCATCAATAGAATCAGTTGAAAAACCTTTTTTTTGATTAGAAAGCATTTTTATACACAATTTCCTTTCTCGAAATTATAAGTTTAAATTAAAATTTTAGATGAATAAAACTTAATAATTCTTTTAAATTTTACACGTTCTGCAACTAAAATAGACATAATAATATTAACTGTATCATCTAATTTATCATTGATAATCATATAATCATATTTTTTTATTTTTTGAATCAATAATAATTCTTGACGAGCTTTAGAAATACGTTCGTTAATGATTTGTAAAGACTCTGTATTTCGATATTCAATGCGTTGTTTTAAAATTGCAATAGAAGGAGGAGCTAAAAAAATAAAAACACTTTTACTTTTAATAAAATTATTACTAATTTGTAAAGCCCCTTGAACATCTATTTCTAATAAAACATCTTTGTTTTTTTTTAACTCTTCCATTACTTTAATTTTAGGAGTACCGTAATAATTACCAATAAATTCATTATACTCTAAAAAATAATTTTCTTTAATTTTATCTTTAAAAAATTGATTACTAACAAAAAAATAATCTTTACCGTTTTTTTCATTTATTCTTGGAGACCGAGTAGTCATAGAAACTGAATAAACTAAATTATTTTTAATTCTCTCTAATAATAATTTCTTCACCGTTCCTTTACCAACTCCTGATGGTCCCGAAATAATTATCAACATCCCTTCTTTATTTAATCGCATAAATAATTAAAAAACCATGCTTTCTCAAAAAATTATAAGTAAAGATTTTAATTATTAGATATTGAAATCAAATTATAATCTATATTATAACTATATTTAATAATTTATTTTTGATATAAATAGTATTAATAATCTTTTTATTTTTGATAAAACTTAAAATTTTTTCATCTTTTTCGATAATTTTTAAAATTTCAGATTTATCTGTATCTAAAGAAATTAATAATTTAGATTTAATTTTACCATTAATTTGAATAACAATAACAACTTCTTTTTCTTCTAAAACAGAAACATCATATTTTGGCCAAGGAGAATAAACTAATTCTTGATTAGATTTTAATTTAATTTGATTTAATTCCTCTGTAATATGTGGAGCTATAGGATTCAATAATTGTAATAAAATTCTAATTTGCACACGATCTACTTTTTCATATTTATAAATATAATTAGTTAAAATCATTAATTGACTAATAACTTTATTAAATTGAAATTTTTGATAATATTCAGTAACATTTCGAATAGTTTGATGTGTAATTTTATTTAAAACTAAAAAATTTGATTCACAAATAATAAAATTATCAAAAATATTGTAAATACGATTTAAAAAACGTTGAATACCCTTTAAACCTTGTTCTGACCAAGATTTATTATCTTCCAAAGGGCCCAAAAACATAATATAAAGTCGTATTACATCAGCTCCATAAGCATCTAAAACTTCCGAAGCATTAACAATATTGCCTCTAGATTTACTCATTTTTAAATTATCGCTGCCTAAAATCATACCTTGATTTATTAATTTATAAAAAGGCTCAGGAGTCGATATTAAACCCCAATCATACAAACATTTACACCAAAATCGAGCATAAATTAAATGACCATGAGCATGTTCAGCGCCACCAATGTAAACATCTACAGGCAAAAAATAATCTAATAATTTTTTAGCTTCCATGGTATTTAATGGTATCATACTTAAATAATTTTTTAAAATATAACCTATATAATACCAAGAACTGCCTGCAAATTGTGGCATAGTATTAGAATCGCGTTTATAGGTTTTACCATTTTTATTAAAATATAACCAAGAATGAATTTGAGATAAAGGAGAGCTGCCTTTATATAAATGTTCTATATTTTCAGTTTCAGGCAATTCTAAAGGTAATTCATCATCAGACATTAAATAAATTTTATTATTTTCGTCATAATAAACAGGAAAAGGTTCTCCCCAATAAATTTGACGAGAATATAACCAATCATAAATTTTATAAGTATTAAATGTTTCCCCCCATTTATTTTTAATAGATAAATTTATAATTTTTTCTTTAGCAGAATTTTCATCCAAATCATTTAAAAAGTCACTATTAATAAAAATTCCACCATTTTTTAAACATGGTTTTTTAATTTGTTCTCCCCTTTGGTATAAATGGCAACGAGGACCACAATATTTAATAATATATTTATTTAAATTATATTTTTTAGCAAAAATAAAATCCTTTTGATTATACAAAGGTACTGACATTAATGCTCCTGTTCCATAATGCATAAAAACATAATCTGAAATCCAAATAGGAATTTTCTGTTTATTACAAGGGTTAATAGCATAACTACCCGTAAAAACTCCCGTAATTTCTCTATTAATATCTCTTTCTAAATTACTTTTACGTTGAGTTTTTTGTAAATAATTATTAACTATTTGTTGGTTTGCGGAAATAGTCAAAAGTGATACCCAGGGATGTTCGGGAGCCAAAATTAAAGCACTAACTCCAAAAATTGTTTGAGGCATAGTAGTAAAAACAGACAAAATTTTTTCATTATCCATTGATAAAGGAAAATAAAAAATAAAACCTGATGTTTTGCCAATCCATTTAATTTGCGTTTCTTTAATAGGTGCTGGCCAATCTAGCAATGGCAAATCATCCAAAAGTCTATCTGCATATTTAGTAATTTTTAAAACCCATTGTTTCATTTTACGCTTAAAAACAGGATAACCGCCACGTTCTGATATAATACCTTCAGAAGTAGAAATAATCTCCTCATTAGCTAATACTGTACCTAATTGAGGACAAAAATTTACCTCAACATCTTGCAAAACAGCTAAGCCTTGTTGATAAAGTTTTTTAAAAATCCATTGAGTCCATTTATAATAATAAGAATCGGAAGTAGCTAATTCTCGACTCCAATCAATACCTTTTCCGAGCAATTTTATTTGTTTTTTAAAATTAGCAATATTTTGATAAGTTACATAAGAAGGATGCTGACCTGTTTGCGAAGCATAACGTTCTGTAGGTAAACCAAAAGAATCCCATCCAAAAGGATGTAAAACATTAAATCCTTGCATTCGAAAAAATCTATTAACAATATCACTAGCAGAATAACCTACTAAATGTCCAACATGTAATCCTTGAGCGGAAGGATATGGGAACATATCTAAACAATAAAATTTTTTCTTATTATAATCAAGTTGTGTTTTAAAAGTTTGTTGTTGTTCCCAATGCAATTGCCATTTAGCTTCTATGCCACGAAAATCATAAATTAACATAAAAAACTTTTTTAACTCCGATTTTTTTTATATTCGATATTTTGATTTTCTTCTGTGTATCCAGAAGAATTAGCCTCAATATAAACTACAATATCTTTTACTAATTTAAATTGTTGTAATTGTTCATCACTAATTTTAATATTAAAAATCTTTTCTAATTGAATAGCCAAATTAACAGCATCTATAGAATCCATTCCTAAATCTTCCTTTAATTTTGTTTCTAATTGAATTAGATCTTCAGACAATGATAATTGTTCCGAAATTATTTTTTGAATTTTATTAAACACTATTAACTCCATATATTTAAATTTATTTTAAAAAATATACTAAATCAAAAATTTATTATTTTAAACATTCGATAAAAAATCAATGTATTAACATAAATAAAAAAACAAATATTTATTTATTGAAAAATATTTAATAAATATATATTGAGAAGATAAAATCTCAAAAACTTTACTTCAATTATACTAAAAAAAATTCATAAAAAAGCTAGTTATAATTTATAAAAATATAAACATTATCTGCTATATAATTTAATTAATATTAATTACAAGCGTAAAAAATCTATTTTGGCTAAACACAATTATCCGTCACTAACCCATAAACATAGTTAAATATTCTTCAAATTTATTGCGATCATTCATTAATAACATAATTCCATCCACAGCAATAGAAATATCACCTGTTTCTTCAGAAACTATAATAGTCATACTATCAGTATGTTCGCTAATACCTAAAGCAGCTCGATGCCTAGAACCTGTAATTTTTTCAAAATGTTGGTTATCGGATAACATAAAATAAGCTCCAGCAGATAAAATTTTATTACCTCGAATAATGACAGCACCATCATGCAAAGGAGTATTAGGCATAAAAATATTAATTAATAATTCATAAGAAACATTAGCATCGATAAAAATAGATTTTTGAGCAAATTGCTCTAATGTATTATATTTTTCAATAGTAATCAAAGAACCAATTTTTTTTTCTGACATGAACCAAACAGCTTTTAAAATTTGATTTTGTGTATTTTTGTTGCCCATAACTATCATTTTTTTTCTGTTCCAAAAACCAGACCAATTTTGCACATAAAAACGCAAATAAGGAGCTTTGATAATAATAGGCGCTATCATAACAAAATTTAATATCACATTATAAATATTAATTTTTTCTAAAAAATGTCTAATTGGTTCAAAATAATTATATTTTTCCCAAAAAAATTTCAAATAATAAACAAATAAAATTCCTAAAAAAAAACAATAAACTACTTTAATAACTTCATATTTACTAAAAAAAATATTTAAAGAAATATAAAATAATAACAAAATAGCTATAAAAAATAATAATATATTTAAAATATCTGGCCAATAGATCATTAAATACACCTATCCATTCGGTCAAAATTAATCTAATCTCAAACAAGATCACGTTTATTTATAATAAATAATTTTTTAATTAAACATAAAGATAAAAAATACAAGAATAAAAAGCTTGCTAAAATAAAAACATAATCTTTATTAAAAGGGTTATCAAAATATAATCTTTTTGATAAAAAATTTATACAAGGCAAATAAGAAGCTAAAACTCCAGCTACAAAAGGAAACATAAATATATAAATAGTTTTTTTCCAATTTCTCATACAATTAGAAGTTCTAAGGTAAAAAATAGTCAAAAATTGAGTCCAAATCGAAAAAATAAACCATCCTGCCCTGAATAAATTAATTTTATCACAATTCCAATCACTAGAAGAAAAAATACCATATTTCCATAATAAACTAGAACAAAACAAAATATCAAAAATAAAAGTTAATATTCCGAATGCAATCATAAAAAAACAAATATTACGACTATCCCAACGAGATTTTTTTTGTAAATAGATAGATTCTACATCGTCAAAAGGCAAAACTAAACAAGATAAATCATAAATTAAATTTAAACATAAAATCTGAATAGGCATAAAAGGAATAAAAGGCAACAAATAAGAAGCTAATAAAATACTTAAAATATTACCAAAATTAGAGGCTAAAGTGAATTTAATATATTTCAACATATTGATATAATTTTTTCGACCTTCTAAAATTGCATATTTTAGTACAGTTAAATTTTTATTCAATAAAATAACATCTGCTGATTCCTTAGCAACTTCAGCTCCTGAATCAACAGTAATGGATAAATCTGCATTTTTCATAGCGATAGCGTCATTAATACCATCTCCTATAAAACCTACAATATGTCCTTTTTTTCGAAAAATATTAATAATTCTAGCTTTTTGCTCTGGATATAGTTTAGCAAAAATACTAGTATAATGAGCTTGTTTGTAAATTTCTTCATCACTCATTTCGATCAAATTAGATCCTAATAAACATTTTGTAGAATCAATATTAACTTTGTGAGCAATAATTTTTGATAAAATTTCATTATCACCGGTTAAAATTTTAACATCTACACCACAACTTTTTAAAGCTAAAACAGCATCTGCAGAACTAACTTTAGGAGGATCTAATAAAATTAAAAAACCTAACATAATCATATTATTTTCTATGTTTTTATTATCATTAGACATCGAATTTTGATTTTTTTTAATTAGTTTATAAGAAACTCCGATTACACGGAATCCTAATTGATTATAATGAATAACATAATTTAAAATCTTAGGTTTATCAATATTAAATATTTGAGATTCATTGGTGTTCGGATCAATAGATTCAGCATAATTACAAATATTTAATATTTCTTCTATCGCTCCTTTAGTGATAATTAAATCATAATCTTCATGAATATTATGAAGAGAAATAGTCATAATTCGGCGTTTAAAATCAAAAGGAATTTCGTCAATTTTAATAAAATTTTTCACTAACATAGAATCAAAATGACAATTATCATGCATTTTATCAATAATTGCTTTATCTATAACGTTTTTTAAACCTGTTTGAAAGTAACTATTTAAATAAGCATATTGTAAAATTTTAAAATTACTTTTATTATAAATATCTAAATAATTTTCAATAGCAACGCTATCTTCTGTTAAAGTTCCCGTCTTATCAGTAAATAAAATATCTATAGCACCAAAATCTTGCATAGAATATAAATTTTTGACAATAACATTATATTTAGAAAGAACAGCAACACCTCTCATAAAAGAAGTTGTAACAATTAAAGGCAACATTTCAGGAGTAATGCCTAAAATTATACTTAAAGCAAAAGCAAAAACATTCCAAAAAATAAATTTTTCTGTACATTTATACCAATTTAAAGCAAAAATTAAAGGAAATAAAATCAAAATGCAACCAATTAATATTTTAACAATAGAATTAATTCCTTGTTTTAAAGAAGAATAATTTTTTTCTTTATCTAAAGATTGATGTACATGACCCAAATAAGTATTTAATCCTGTCAAAACTACAATTCCAACAGCATAACCCGAAACAACATTAGTGCCCATAAAAACTAATCTAGGATCATCTAATAGATTATTAGTTTCTTTTTGAGAAAAAGCATTTTTTTCTACCGCATCCGATTCCCCCGTAAAAGTTGTTTCTTTAACAAAAAAATCTTTGGTCTCTATTAATCTTATATCTGCCGGAATAATATCTCCTGCCGATAATAAAACTATATCTCCAACTAATAATTCGTTTAAAGATATTTTGAAAATTTGGTTAGATCTTTTTACAGATGCCGTTAAAGAAACAATTTTTTTAAGTTTATCTATCACGCTAGAAAATCTAGCTTCTTGTAACCAATGCATAAAATTTGAAACTAATAAGATAAAAGAGACAATAAAACAAGTAGCGTAATCCCTAACTCTAGGATCGGCTAAATAAATATCTTTAAAAAAATAAAAAATTAATAAAAATAATAAGATAAAATTAAAAGGATTTAATAAAACTCTTATGATTTTAGTAAAATAATAATTTTTTTTTTATTCAAAATATTAACATTATTATTTTTCTTTCTTTCATCAATCTCATCTAAAGATAAACCATCAAGACTAGAAGATAAATAAGCTAAAAGTTCATTAATATCTTGGTGACTAACTTTCTTAAGAAAATTCATGTTAGAAAAAAAATTTTTTCTAAAAGGTAACTTCATTTTTATTATACAACTCCCTAAATAAAGTAAAATGTCCAATATTAATATCTAACATTTATTTATCATTATTATTTGATTAAGAAATAATTGATCCATTTTTATCTATTATAATATTCTACAATTAATTGTTCATTAATATCTGTTAAAAACTCATTTCTATAAGGGTATCGAACATAACTACCTATTAAAGAATTTTTATCCAAAATGACATAATCAATTTTATTCTTGCTTAACGTTTCTAAACAATGAGAAACTATTTTCATTTGTTTTGCTTTTTCTTTTAAAGTAATTTTTTGTCCTGGTTTAACAATATAAGAACTAATATCAACTTTTTTACCATCTACTAAAATATGACCATGAGAAATAAATTGTCTTGCTTGTAAAATAGTTTTAGCAAAACCTAACAAATTAACAATTCTGTCTAAACGAGATTCTAATGATATTAAAAAATTTTCTCCATGAGAACCTTTAAATTTAGCCGCATTAATAAAAAAACGTTTAAACTGTTTTTCAGACATACAATAAGTAAAACGAACTTTTTGTTTTTCTTGTAACTGGAGTCCATAATCACTTAATTTATTTTTTCGTTTTTTATTTTTACTTAAATTAAAATTATTTTTTTTATGTAATAATTCTTTTCCTGTTCCAGTTAAAGAAAAATTCAAAAAACGTGATTTTTTCCAAATCGGTTTCGCGGTAGACATCCACAATACTCCTTTTTAATTCACTTATTAGTGAAATTTGATTTTTATTTAAATTCCGAAAATGCTAACGTACATATAGATGAATAAATACAACACTATATATCATATATTCTATGATAAAACCAAAAGATAGTCAAGTAAATAGTTAACTTTAATTAAAAAATTTTCATTAAATAAATTAAATATGAAAATTTAAAAAATATATTTTGTATTTAAAAATAATAAAATACTAATGTTATTGAAATTAGTGAATTTATGTGATATAAATACTTAGTGTTTATCATTTTTTCAATTTTAATCGTAAATTTTATAAAATTTAAAAAAAACATATTTAAAACTTTAATAAGCACATTTTTTTGATGCTAAAATAATTTAATTTAATAAATTACTTTAACTTTGCATTTTAATATCTTTTAAACTAAAAATACAATTAAAATGAATTTAAATATTAAATGAATTACTACATAATTCTTTCATTAAATCTATCCAAACAAGAAAGGTTATAGAATGAATATAATATTAATAGGTCCGCCTGCTACTGGTAAAGGGACACAAGCGATAATTTTATCTAAATATTTTAACATTCCGCATATTTCGACAGGAGATATTTTCAGAAAAAATTTACAATTAAATACTGATTTAGGTAAATCAGCGAATTCTTATATAGAAAAAGGTTTTTTAGTTCCTGATCATATCACAAATGCTATGATTAAAGAACAATTATTAAAAGACAAAAATAAAAAAGGTTTTATTCTGGACGGTTTTCCTAGAAATTTGCTACAAGCTGCCTTTTTGAATGAATTATTTAAACAACAAAATATTATTTTGACAAAAGTCATTTATTTTAATTCTGATATCAAAATTTTACAAAAAAGAATTTTAGGCAGAATAATATGTCCAAAATGTAGAGAAATTTACCATTTAGAAACTAAAAAACCTAAACAAAACGGAATATGCGATAAAGATAATACTGTTTTAATCCAGAGAAAAGATGATAATTTAATAACTTTTAACGAACGTTTAGCGATTTATCAAAAAGAAACTTATCCTTTGATAGAACATTACCGTAACAAAAATCAACTCTTAGAAATTCGCATTGACGATGATAATATGTCTATTAATGATGTAACAAAAATTTTATTACAAAAAATTTTAAAATCTTAAAAAACAAAAATCAAAACTTTATATATAACTTATTAAAAATAATTTTTATAATCTAAAAATTAAATTAATTATATTTTATTATAATTAATTAGATAAAAAGATAAAAATTGTCGATTTATTTTTAAATAAATATGAGTTAAAATTCCAGAAAAGAAAAAAACCGATAAAAAACGAATATAAATCCAAGGAGATGCAAATCTTTTTAAAAATTTATTATAAAAAGAAAAATTATTAAAATAATCATAATTTTTATTATAAAAAATACAATCTAAAAAAAAAAGATTTAACAAAATTGATGTTATAAAATATAAACAACAAATTAAAGTTACTCGCCAATATACCGAAAAAAATGAATTAAAATATTTTGATAGTAAAAAAATAGGTAAAACACCTAAGCAAAATCCATAAAATACAGTTAATAATGGATTATATGGATAAATAGTACCTCTAAAACAAAAACCCAGAATTTCTATAAAAGAAATAGAAACAAAAGACCAAAAATAACGACGATTAAATAAGGGGATAAAAAATAAAGGTATTAATTTGAAACCATCTAACCAAACGATAGAATTCCAAAAACGTAATAAAGAATAAGAAACAAATAACTTTTTAAAAATCAAATCTAAAACAAGAGATAAAGAAGATAAACAGGCTAAAAAAACTATTCGCTCTAAAGATGATAATTTCAGTTTTTTCATATGTATAATTTTCCTTTTTGACTTTATAAATGTGTTATTTATTTAAAAATTTGCCTCATTTACAAATTCAAAAATACAATTACAAATTTTTACTTGATCACATGATTTCATTCCTCTTTTTTGTAATTCTTCTTCAACCCCTATTTTTTTCAAAATATAAGAAAAATGACTAATTGATTCATGATTACTAAAATCAGTTCTATGAAATAATTTTTCAATATAATCCCCAGTAACTACATAACAACCATTACTTTCTTTGGAGATGATAAACTTAACTGATTCATTAAGAGTAAAAATCTTTTTATCTTCGATATCATTAACAATTAAATCATTATACAAATCATTTTTTTGCAAATATTCTATAATAATATTTTTTAAATCTGTTAAACCTAAATAATTAACAACAGAAATAGGAACGATGGCCTTATCTTTTATTTGTTTTGATAAAATAATAAAATTTTTTTGAAAACAGGGTAAATCTTTTTTATTAATAACTATTATTTGAGGTTTTTTTAACATATTGACATTATATTTTTTTAATTCTTCATTTAATAATAAATAATCTGAATAAATATTATCATTTGAAGCATCACATATATGTAATAACAATTTGCATCTTTCAATGTGTTTTAAAAAATTAATACCCTGACCACGCCCTAAAGAAGCATTTTCGATTAATCCAGGAATATCAGCGATCACAAAATTTAATTTTTTATCAAAAACCATTCCTAAACAAGGTGTTAAAGTAGTAAAAGGATAAGAAGCAATTTTCGGCTTAGCATTAGATAAAGCAGCTAATAAAGAAGATTTTCCTACATTAGGTAAACCTAATAAACCCACATCTGCTAACATTTTTAATTCTGTTCTAATAATTAAACTTTCCCCTAAATCGCCTTTTTCAGCATAAGAAGGGGCAGAATTAGAATGATTAGCCAAAGCGAAATTACCTTTACCACCTTTACCACCTCGAGCAATTATCAAATGTTCTCCAACTTTTAAAATTTCTCCAATTAATTGATTATTTGTATGATTATAAATTAAAACACCCAAAGGTACTTCTACAAACAAATCAGGAGCATTAGCTCCGTTTTTATTTTTATTTTCACCGTTATAACCATTTAAAGCTTTAATTTTTTTACGATATTTAAGTTTAAATAAATTATTTTCTCCGGAAACACCTACAAAAATTACAGATCCTCCATGACCTCCATTTCCTCCTGAAGGCCCTCCATAAGGGACATATTTTTCCCTCCTAAAAGCGACTTTTCCACATCCTCCGTCACCAGCTTTCACATAATTTATAACTTCATCAATAAAATTCATATAATTCCCTAAATTCATTAGATAAATAGCCGATAAATTTAGTAATAAATTTTTATCTTTTTTATGGCAAAATAATATTTATATTAATATAAACAAGAATTAAAAATCTCTTTATATCCAAATATTCCGTTATATTGATAAAAAAAGATAAATTAATTTTTTTCATGTTAAAAAATTATTAATATTTTTAACCCATTAAATTTATCTGATGTTATTGTAAATAAAAAATACTCAAGTTAATAATATTATGATTAATGACAAAATATAACTTAATTTAATTAAAATTATTTCATAATCAAATAGTCTATAATTAAAACCAAAAGATCCACTAGTAAATAAAAAAATACTTTAACATTAATAATTCATTCTTAAAAAAGATATATATTTTTATATTAATTGGTTTTATTATCCAAAAATAATTATCAATAAAAAAAACACTTATAAACATTATTATTTTGGTTATCTTGACAATAAAATTATTTTTTTAAAAAATTGTTATAAACTGACGCACAAGTTTTTTGTTTTTTATTGATGCGAATTTTTTCAAATTTAACAACACCATTAATAAGAGCAAATAAAGTATCATCTTTGCCCAAACCAACATTTTTACCTGGAACAACTTTAGTCCCTCTTTGGCGATAAATAATAGATCCAGCATTTGTATATTGACCATCTGATAATTTAGCACCTAAAGATTTAGAATGAGAATCACGTCCATTGCGTGTCGAACTAACTCCTTTTTTAGTTGCAAATAATTGAATATTTAATTTAAACATAATTAACCTCTTTTAATTTGTATTTTTAATCAATTTAACTTTCAAACAAGTTTGATATTGTTGACTTAAATCCTTTAAAGTATATTTTAAATTTTGTAATAATTTATTAACTATTAAATTAGATTTTAATAAAATTAATTTAAAATAACCTTTTTTTAATTTAAAACTAATTTTATTTTTTAAATTTAACAATTCAATAGCATTAACAGTCACTATTATAGCAGTAGATACCGAAGAGCAAACTATATCATTTGAACCAGAATATTGTGCATGACCTTGAATCAAAATAGAAATAATATTATCGTTATTATATTTTATAAAACATTCAATCATATATAATTGATTAAATCATCATTTAGGCAAATTAATGTTCGTAATTAAAAGTTTTGTGTATGATTGTCTATGTCCTTTTTTACAACGATACTTTTTACGTCTTTTATAAGTTGCTACAATAATTTTTTTAGATTTACCTTGTTTAATAACTTTAGCTTCTACTGTTGCTCCTTGAACACAAGGATTTCCTAAAATAGAGTTACCTTCAGAATAAATAGCTAAAACTTTACGAAAAACATAAACTTCTTCTGGTTTTACCGATAATTTATCTGTAAAAATTTCTTGATTTAAAGTAACTTGGAATTGTTTATTACCATTAGCCACAATAGCAAATTTATCCATAAATAACCTCTTTCTTTCTTAAACATAATAATATTATTATTTTAAAATAATTTAACATAATATTAATATAATTCAAATAATTTGGTTTGATTCAAATAAATGATTATTTCTTTTTCTTAATCATTAAACCATTAAATCATCATTTCAAGCTATTATTTACATTTATAGATTTTTTATGATTTTCACGATTAAAACGATTATGAGTGTGTTGTCGGCAACGAAGACAACAACTACCTGAATATTTTATTTCATTAGCTAAACTACATAAAATTTGTTTATTACATTCAGGGTTAGAGCAATTAATATATCTTTCGCAAGGAGTCTGATCAAAAAAATCTTTACCTATAATAGTATGTCTTTTTTTATTCACTTTCACAGCAATTCTTTTATCAAAAACATAAAGACTACCTTGAAATCTTTCACCTTGAATTTCTTTATCTTGGCTATAATTAATAATTCCTCCTTTGAGTTGAAAAACTTCAGATATACCTTTATCCTTCAAATAAACAGATAATTTTTCGCACCTTACTCCTCCAGTACAATATGTTAAAACTGTTTTATTCGCAAACAAATCTAAATTTTTATCTATCCAAGCGGGCAATTCTCGAAAATTATTAATATCAGGTAAAATAGCATTTAAAAAATTTCCTAATTTTGTTTCATAATTATTACGAGCATCTAATAAAATAATATCAGATTTTTGAGATAAATAATAAAAATCTTTAGGTTCTAAATAACAACTATTTTTAGGAAAAATATCATTTATTAACTTGAAAGATACTATTTCTTTTTTATATTTTACAGAAAGTTTCGGAAAAACATGATCCTTAACCGAATCTATTTTAAATGCAGTATTAGCTAAGCAAGAATCTTGTAATAAAAATTTCATATAAGAATTAATATCTTTTATTAATCCTGACAAAGTTCCGTTAATACCTTCGTCAGAAATAATAATTCTACCTAACAATTTATTTCTAATACAAAATGTTTTGTGAAGATCGCATAAATTTTGAGGATTTTTAATATAATTATAATTATAAAATAAAATAACTTGATAAAGATTTGTGTCAATTTGATTTTTACTAGATATCATAAATATTTAATAATTCCTTTATTTTAAAAAAAACAAGTATATATAAAAATAATAACTAAATTTAAATTATTTAATTTTTAACTACCTAAAATAATTAAATTCATAAAATCAAAAACTTTTATCAATTAATTTAGAAAGTTTAGGATCTTGAGCATATTTTTTATAATTTAATTTTTGCAAAAATTTTAAAGTAGTTATAGGAACTAATTTTTCCATATCTTTAAAATTTCCCTGAATAAATAACTTACGAACTTGCGTCGCTGAAATAGGTTTAAAATCCACCATTAATCTAGATAAAATAACTAATTCTATTGGAGATGAAAGCAAAATTTCTTTCATAATATTATTGTATAAATTAGTAGTAGATGAAAAAGGTTCTTCTCCTACGTAACGTTTTTTAATACCCAAATGATAAGCTATATAATTTTTGAAAATATTTGTATCTAAAATAGCTTGAGAGCGAATTACTTGTTCAGAAGATGGCAAAAAATAAGAAGGGAAAACATTTCTCGATACTAAATAATTACTACCTTCTATAATACAAACATTTTTTATGTTTTGTGTAGCTAGTTTGACCATTTCCTTGCGTTGTTCATAATACGGATAGATTAATTGCGTTTTATTCAGCGATTTATCTTTGCTGTTTTATTTACAATCAGCCCCCGTCCAAACCGGACAAGCAAGTTTCCCAGCATCCGGCTTTCCATAATTTACTCTCTTTC
>NZ_JAOSIM010000019.1 GCF_030586805.1 Candidatus Phytoplasma fabacearum | reverse complement strand
TGCTGTTATCAACTCTTCTTTCGAACTAGTTGATCAAGCCCACCTTGCAGTGTTTACGTGACCTCTAGAGATTATCACTCTAGGCTATGCGTTAAATAGCGGAATTATGAGCATCTTTTGCGCCCTAATTCTATATAAGATTTTTCTTGTTTTTCTAATATTTTTAACAAAATTACTTCTTCATTATCTTTAGAATTATTCGTTTGAAAATTATTGAGTTCTGTAATATATGTTTTTTTTTGGACTTCAATATCATTCAAAAAAGTATCTAATTTCTTTTTGTCTTCTGATGATAATATATCTAATTCTTTATTTAATTTTTGTGTTTGATTTAAATCTGCATCTAAAATTATTCGATATTGAAAAATCTTATTTTTTAAATCCATTATTTTTTGCTTATTTTCATCATAAAAATGAGCTAAAAGCGGATTTATTAAACAACATTTAAAAAACAATATGATTAGAATTAAATATTGAAATAATAAAATATTTGTTTTATTTTTATCTAAAATTTTAATATTAGTTATTAATTCTCTTTTCTTTTTATTTTTAAAAATTATGTAATAAATATATTTAGTAAATAATATTTTTGTTAGATAAATTTTAATTATGTTTCAAATTTATAATTTTTAATTTTTTTTCAGATTTTCAAATTTCATTTTAAAGTTATCATTTATTTCCCTTTTAAAGAAGGAATATTAAGATATTTTATTAATAGAAAAATATTCTAAATATATAAAATATCTAACTTAATTATAACATATAAAATTGTTAATATTATATGTTGTTGTTTAAGCGGAATATGTTAGTGATATTTTATTAAAATAATTTTTTTTAATATTTAATGATTTTTTTATGTTAATACTTTATTAAAAATTTTTTATAGTCATTAATAATTATTATTAATCTTAATTTTTATATTATAAATAATAAATTTTAAAATTAAAAAAAATATTATTTTTAAATTAAATTTATTATATCGATATTTATTTTAAAATATTGTTTTTTTATTTTAATAAGAAATTTTAAACTTTTTTACCTAACTAAATAAAGAACAAATGAAATTTAATTTTAAATATTTTATATATACCAAAAATATACATTTCGATAAGCGATATGTTTTCATATTCTTATTATTAAAAAAAGAAATTGGGATATATTTAGAAGAAAATAATTTTAATTTAAGTTTGTTTATTTGGTAATTTTTTTAGCATGTAATAAAGATCTTTATTCATGAAATTTATGTAACGATAATAAATTTAAATTTACAAAATATATTGTTAAGATTTATTTTATTAATAATTAATTAACTTTAATAACGTTTTAGAAAGGAAAAATATGCCAAGAAAAAGATTATTTTCACTTTTTTTAAAAGATAAAAATAACTTATCTATTAGAAATCAATTAATTGAAGCTCACGCTCCTTTAGTTTATAAAATTGTCAATCAATTTAAATATTATCCTTTTATTTTAAACAAAGAAGATTTAATTCAAGAAGGTTTTTTAGGTTTAATTCGTGCTTTAAGTTATTATCAAGATCAAGGTTATGATTTTATTGCTTATGCTAGACCAACTATTAAATTTGTAATTCGTGAATTGATTCGGCATAGTCATATTCCAGTTGTACCTCAAAAAAATTTTTATATAGTTAATACTAATTTTCAAGATACTATTTATTATTCTTTTGCTAACTATTCTTTAAATCCTCATCAAAATTGGTTAAACCAAGTAGATTATGAATTTTGGATTCAAAAAATAAAACAAACTTTAAATTCATCAGAATTTAAAATTATTGGTTTAAGTTTTGGTTTTTTTAATAATTTTCAATGTCATAAAAAAATTTCTTATCGAGAAATAGCTTTTTCTTTGCAAATGACTCCTAAAAAAGTGCAAAAAATACGTAAAAATGCTATTCAAAAACTTAAAAGAAAATTAAATTATCTTAAGAATTTACGTATATAAATCTAATAGATATTATATAAATTAAAATTTAATTTATTTTAAAATTGGATTTATTGGTTATTATTTGAAAAATATATATTATTAAAACTTATTAAATTTAAAATCAAAGTTATGGAGTTTATAAAAATATGAAATTATTATTCAAATTCAATAAATTTTTAATATTTTTCTTTCTAATTCAATTAATTTGGATATTTAATAATAACTTTTTAAAGTTATTCGCTTTTAATATTGAGAATTACGAAAAAGATTATAATACAAAACATTATGCTGTTCATTGGCGTCACGAAAAAGGCCATATGTTTTCTGAAAAAGCTTATGTTTTTTATAATTTTTTCCCTTTTAAAATGGTCCCTTGTAGAACTTATCAAGAATTCGCTAATACTAAACAAATTATAAAAAATACTACTATTTTAACGAGTAATTTATTATTCCCTGTTAATAGATTTTTTAAAGTTTTAGATATAGTTCAAGAAACTACTGGTGATAAATATATTAATGATTCGGATGATAAAATCGCCTTTATTAATGAATTTTTGAAATATTTTATTCAATATCATCCGGAAAAAGGTATATTTTTTTTAGATCCTAATCAGTTAAATGATATTTATTATATCGATATTGCTTTGTGTAATTGCGATATGTCGAATTCTTTATTTTCTATGAGTTATGATTTATTAGAGAATTTTTTGCAAAATGAGTTAGAAAAAATACCTTATGAAGATATTTTTTTTAATGAAGCATCTGAAATAGAAATGGCTGAATTAGGTCTTAATATTCAAAATTTTTATCAAAAAATTTTGGAAAATAATATTCTTAAGAATCATATTAAACAAAAAGTAATTAAAAAAATTAAAGATAAAATAAGTTTAAAAATTTTCAAAACTGGTTTGAATAAAACAACTAAATTTATTACTAGTAAATTAATTTGTAATCTTTTACTTCCTGGAGCGATAGAAAGTTATGAAATGTTAAAACAAAATAAAGATGCTACTCATTATATTCATCAAAATATTCGTTTATATATAGAAAACAATAATCTTAAAAAAACATTAGGATTTGCTTTTCATTATAATAATTTAGAAAATCAATTAGAATTTTTTGTAATAGAACAAAATACGTTATCTTCCCGATTATATTCTCGTTTTATCGAGAAAATAAAAATTTTTAATTCTTCTCATATGTTAATTAGTTTGTTACAATCTAAAAATCTAGGAATGCCTAATATGAATTTAAATATTTACGGCGGTAAAGTTAAATGATTTAAATTAATATAATTAATTATTTATTATTAAATTTTTTGGATATTTATCAAATAACAATTAGCTCTTTTAATAATTTTAATTCATTCGAAATATTACTTTAATATTTTATATTATTCACAATTTTGTATTTTTTTTAATAAAAACAATTAAAATTTTATTTTAATTATATTAATGACTTTTATGATAATTATTTATAAAATTTTAAGACATAGATTGTTTAATATTTGTTTATTTGAATCAAAAAATATAACTTTATTTTAAATATTGATTTTTATTATATTTTTGTATTAATGTATTATATATCGAATTTGTTTATTTTCTGAATAGACTAGTTATAACCGAAATAAAAAGATATTTTATATCAAATGGTTTAATAACAAATATATAAATGTATTAATAAAATATTCATTAATAGTGATTTTGGATAATTAGATATTTATAAAAAAAAGATCAACTTAATTGTTGATCTTTTTTTATCGATGAATTGCTTTGAAATCCATTGATTAAGTTCACTTTGTTTTGTTTTTTACTATTTTATTTTTGAAAAAAATTATTAATTATTTAATCTTAAAGTATGAATAAAAATAGGATAATTGTTAATATATTGTGCTCTCTATTCTTGATAAATTAACACATATATATGTGTGTTAATTTTGGATTATATTAAGATGTTTTTTGGTTAAATTTAAATTTAAAATCAAAATTATGTTATAACATGGATAATTAAAATATTTTTTTGGATATTTTTTATATTAATTAAAAGTAACTCAAGATCATAACATAATAACAAAAGCTAAAGCGTATTTGTCGGTATGAGTAATGGATATCGCAAATTGATTATTATATTTATCTATTATATAAGGAGCTCCTGTATTGTCATTTAATATAGACCAATCGCAATAATTATTGGTTAAATTGCCTTTTTGATAAGCTTTAAATATGGCTTCTTTAGCGGCCCACCTTCCTGCTAAAAAAACACTTTTGCTTTTTAAAGAATTTATTTTTTTATAAACTTGATATTCTGAAATAGATAAAATTCGATTAGATATCGAAGTTAATCCTATTTGAATAATTTTATTAATTTCAATTAAATCGATACCGATATTTTTCATTTTTTATAATTACTACCTTTTTAAATTGTTTTTTTATTTTGTAACAAAATTTTATATAATTCTAATTCTTGAATAATAGTAATTTTTAGATTTTTAGCTTTTTCTAATTTTTTTTGGCTGCAATTTGTTCCACAAATTAAATAATTAGTTTTTTTAGATATATTAGTAACTATTAAAGCCCCTAATTGTGATAAATGTTGAATTATTTGTGAACGTGTATATTGAGATAATGTTCCTGTAATAATAATTTTTTTGTTTTTAAAAAAATTATCATTAATATAATTAATATTATTTTGATTACAAAAATTTAATTGATTTTTTTGTAATTGAATAATTTCTTGAATATTTTTTTCGTCATTAAAAAAATTATGTATACTATTAGCTATTTCTTGTCCTATTTCATGTATATTAGTTAATTGTTCTATTGTAGCTTTTTTTAAATTATATATATTAGAGAAGTTATTAGTTAAAATTTTAGCTATTTTACTACCTACATGTTTTATTCCTAATCCGAATAGAAGACGATCAAAAGATTTTTGTTTACTATTTTCTATAGCTTCTAAAATATTATTAATTTTTTTAATACCAAAAAAAGGTAGTTGCAATAATTGTTGTTTTTTTTCTTTAAGATTATATAAATCAGAAATTTTTTGAATAATTTTTTTTTGGAATAAAATAGTTAATGTTTGTGAACCTAAAATATTGATATCCATAGCTTCTTTAGAAGCAAAATGAATTATTTTTTGTAATTGTTGTTCATGACATTCCGGATTAATGCAAAAATAATTAATTTCATTATTGTCTTTTTGTAATAAGGAATTACAAGAAGGACATTTTGTAATCATTTCAAAAGGTTTAGTAGAATTAATAACTCTTTTGTTAGTGATTACTTTGATAATTCTAGGAATAATAGAACCTGATTTGACAATAATTACACTGTCATTAATACGAATATCTTTGGTTAGAATATAATTGTAATTATGTAAGGTAACTCGTGATATTTTGCTACCATCAAGTATAATAGGTACAAGAACTGCTACAGGATTAATTATGCCAGTGCGTCCTACGTAGAATACAATATTTTTAATTATAGTTTCGCCTGTGATGGAATTAAATTTATAAGCGATAGCGTATTTAGGAAATTTATTTGTATAACCTATTTTTGGATATAAATCAAGTTGGTTTAATTTTATCACAATACCATCTACATCATAATTTAAAGAGGTTTTTAACTCTATATAATAATCTATAAATTTAATTAAATCAGACCAAGAATTGATTACGCGATAATATGGATTTACAGAAAAACCTAATTTTTTTAATAATTCTAAAACTTCTTTTTGGCTATTAACTATTAACGAAGTGTTTACAATATTATATAAAAAAGAGGATAAGTTTCTAGAAGCTACAACATTAGAATTTAATAATCTGACAGTTCCCGATGCAGCATTACGAGGATTAGCAAAAGATTTTTTTTGTTCTTTTTGATTTTGTTCATTTAATTTTTTAAAATTTTCATAACTAAAAAAAATTTCTCCTCTTACTTCTAAATCTATTGGTTGTAAAAGTTTTAATGGAATATCTTTGATATTTTTAATATTATGAGTTACTAATTCTCCTACTAAACCATTGCCTCTTGTAGTAGCTTGTGTTAAAATTCCTTTTTCATATTTTAAATTAATAGCTATACCATCTATTTTTAATTCTGTAATAAAATTACAATAAGGATATTTTTCTATTATCTTTGTATAAAATTTTTTTACTTTTTCGATGTTAAAAGCATTGTCTAAAGATAACATAGGTTTGCTATGAGTTATTTTAGGTATTTTTTGGTCATCTAAACAACCACCTATTTTATCAGTTGGACTATTTTTTAATTTATATTGTGGATACTTTTTTTCTAGATATATTAATTCTTGTAACAAAGTATCATATTGTTGATCACTTAAAGAAGATTGATTCAAGTGAAAATATTCATAATTAGCTTGATTTATTTTTTGAGTTAATTGTTTAATTTTTTTTATAATATTTAACATACTTTTTTATCTATTTCCGTATTAAATATTTTAAGATGTTTTAAATTTGCGATTTTGAATTAAATTTATTTAAATTTCCATAAATATCCAATAAGGTTAAAAAAAAATATGCATATTTTAATATATGCATATATAAAATATATTTTTATCTGTGAGTTTTTTTTATTTATTTTATAATATTATGACTAAGTAATTAAAAATTAACCTTTAATATTAATTTTTTGGAGATATATTTATAGAATACGAAATTTTTTATCTAAAAATTAGGTTTAGGAAAGACACGTTTGTTAGTGTTAAAGTCAATAGTTGTTTCAATTACGTCTAAATTTGTTTCAATTACTTTATTGTTGCTATCGAAAGATTTAGTCTCAATTAAAATTTCATGCTCAAGGTAATTGAATTTTTGAATAGAAGATATTTTTTGATCTGGAGTCATAATAGTTATTTTGGAGATTTTTTGATCTTTATTAAATTCTTCTATAATATTTAATTTTCCATCGACATATTTAAAATTTTCTATTTTTATTGGATTTTGTTGATTATCCTTGTCCCAATAAATTTTTTTTTCTATTTTATAAGGATCAGTTAATTGATAAAAACTTGTTGCTATTAATTGTTCTTCATTGTTAAATTCCAAAATATGACGTTTTACGAAATTTTTAGTTTTTTCATCATATACATTTAATATTTCAGTTTTAATTTTATTATCTTTATAAAATAAAACTGATTCTGATTTAGAATTATCAGCAACAATTATTTTTTTTAACAATTGATTGTTTTGATATTCTTCTATTTGTTTCAAATTAGTATTGTCCTCATTTAAAAAGACTTTACTTATTAATTCTCCAAATTTATTAAAATATTCAATATGATCAATTTTTTCTTCTGCATTATTTTTAAAAACTATAACACTTTGAACAGCTTCATCAGTTAATTTTTTCAAAGAAATATTTAAGGAGTTAGTTTTTTGTTTAAAAAAGTTTTTTTGTAATTCTATACTTTCTCGCAAAGACTTTAGAATAGGTTCATAGTTGTGTTTATTTATATTAATATTATTATTATTATTTTGTTGAGTTTTAGTTTCAAGATTTACTTTATTATTGTGTTGAATTTTGTTATAACTTTCTAATAGTTGTTTATGATTTTGAGATAATTTCTCATTTTCTTCTTCTATTTCTTCATTATGCGCTAATACATTCATAATAAAAAAAATTTGTCCTGATAACATTAAAAAGATGACAAAAAATATTAATATTTTGTATAATATGTTTTTTTCGCTGTTGGAATTCATGTGTTTCAGTTGATCTCACTTTCTGATGACTTATAGAAATCTAATAAAATCTTACTTCGCGATAATAAACCATACACAATCCTATATTAATCTTAATTTTATAAAAAGTGGAAATTTAAATTTTAAACAAACGCAATCTAATTATAACAAAAAATTATATAATAATAAATATTAGTTATTACAAAATTTATTTTTCAAACAAATATGCTAAATACAGTTAAAATATGTTATGTAGTCTAATTTTTAATTTTAAAAAAATTAAGTTTAGATTATATTTTATATAGAATAAAACTTTATAAAAATTTTTTCAAATTTTTTTTTTAATCTTTTATTTATATTAAAATACATAATTTTTTATTCTATATCTTAATAAGTGTGTATAATTTTAATTATTAGTTTAATTTAATTATTAATAATATTTGTTAAAAGGTTAAATTTTTCTATATTAAAAATTGTAAATACAATATTTAATTAAAAAAAATTATTATTTTTAATTAATATTTGCCAAAGAGGCCTAAATATCAAGTTAACTAACCAATATCCAGGGGCGATAAACCCTGCAAGGATAAGAACGATTCTTGAAAAGGAAACTCTCAGGAATTACAGCAATTCTTAAAAGCGGGTTGCGACGA
>NZ_JAOSIM010000018.1 GCF_030586805.1 Candidatus Phytoplasma fabacearum | reverse complement strand
TCGTCGCAACCCGCTTTTAAGAACTGCTGTAATTCTTGAGAGTTTCCATTCAAGAACCGTTCTTAGCCTTACAGTGTTTATCGCACTGGTGATTGGTAAAATCACACGATATTTAGGCCTCTTTGGCATTCTTTGGTTAATAATAACAACAATTTTGTTTAATTAAATCAAATAACTAATTAGTAAATATTTCTTTACCAATATCCATTAATTAAAAAATTGATCTCTTATTGTCTCGAAAATTCATAAACCTCAATAACAAAATAACAAAATCTATAAATAAATTAATTAAAATCATGTGAAAAGAAAAAGCCAAAGGCCACTCATATTTTACATCTAAACGATTTTGAACTAAATATTCTACTGCAGCAAAATTTCTAGCTAATTCTAAAGAGCCAATCAAAATACTAATAATAGAAATTATAAATCCTAAAAAACTATTTCGCATAAAAAAATTTATATTCACAAAAAACATTAAACATACAGATAACATGATTAGAAAAATTTTTAATTTAAAATTAACTTTTACAAAACCTAAAGAATACAACAAATTCATAAATACAAATACAAAACAAACACATACTAAAGCAAACATAAAAATAGGTAATACATTTGAATAAATAATATTTATTGCATCACAAAAACTACCTACAAATATTCCTTGACATAAGGCATATAAAATAGAAACTGTTCTCAAATTGGTGATATGTTTAGACAAACAACTATACAAAACCAAAAAAAAACCTATAACAGACATGGATACTATAGAAGCAAAAGCCAATTGCAACTGATTATTTAATGAAAAAATAGATAAAAAACGAAAATAAAATATACCGGCAAACAAACTAACCATAAGTAAAAATAAAGTTTTAATAGCAATTCCTAATCTAGTAGAATAATCTACTATAAAATAACTATTTTTCATTTGGGATTTAGAAGAATTAATAACGTTGGTTAAAATAAAATTTTTATCTCGCTTAATCATCTTAATAAAATATTAAAAACCCTTTCTATTTATTTTTTATTAAATTACATCGATGAAAAAAATAAATTTTTTTAAATATAATAAAAATTGAAAACGAATCAAATTAAGAATTCTTATTTATTTTTTAACAATCACTTTAATAAAGATATCTTAATTATAAATAAATATTTAAATTTTTCATAATTTATTGTATATATTATTAAAATTAAAAAAAATTTAATTAATTCAAAAATTATTTTTAATAATTAATAATATAAATAATTTTATCAAAAAATCTTTCTAATTCAAAAAAATTACCTATGAAACAAATAATTTATTTTATTTTTTCTTTGTTTTATTAGTGATGTTTAAATAAAAAAAAATTTAAAATTTATTTTTATCTTTTAATAATTTTATCTTTTATATATGGATAAATGTTATATTATATTTTGATAAATTATTTGCATTTAACCATATCAAGATTTATATTTACTAATTTTTAGTATCAAATATTATTCTAGAAATTAAATAATTTATATTTTTCATCATCTTGACTAAAACAAAAATTACTTTAATAGAAATAACCTTTTTGTGAATGATGAGATTCCAGATTTATTAATTGATAAACTATCCAATACCAAATATATATTGGATAAAATTGGGACTGTTCACCTATAAAGTAAGTTTGCGAGACAGGTTAGTTTATCACATCTACTTATTTTTTAAACTTTTTTTCGACTTATTCTTAAAATCATTCAGTGGCGATATCTTCTTGACTAACTACTTCGTCGTAACCCGCTTTTAATATAACTACTGTAATTCCTGATGGCTTCCTTCAAAAACCGTTTTTAACCTTACAGTGTTTATCGCGCTGGTGATTAGTAAAATCATAGGATAATTTATAGACTTTTTGACGACTTTGTTTTAAACTAAACATTTTTTTTAAAAGGGAAATAATCAATTTTTAATGCTTTCCATTCATTTTCTTTAGGCAAACGTTGATATAAACTTTCCTCTAATTGTTGTCCGCTCTCGACATTAACATAACAAGTAAGTCTAAAATTTTTATCAACATCTTCATAAATGATATTAGTATTACCTTTTGAATCTATATCATGAGCATAACCTAAAAACTTAAATTCAATATCAATTCCATTTACTTTTCTAGTCAAAAAAGGTGATTCTTCATTAACTTTATTAAATGTTTTTGGAGTTTTATCTAAAGATAACTCAGGTTCATTAAGCTTTGTTTGAGGCGTATCAATGTTTTTTGATAAATATGATTCATTCCACGATTTATTTAATAAATTTTTTTTAGCGTAATATAATTTAGATAAAAAACTAATAATAGAAATTACAGTAAAAAATAAAAAAATAATTAATAAAATCATTATAAAACCAGAAAAATTATTTATTTTTTTAGTTTTTAAAATCATTTTTTAACCTCTTATCTCTTGACAATATATTTAATTTAAAAATAAAAAATAAAAATAATTATTGTTTTCCACTCAATATTATTGTACAAATAAGATGTTTGAATTAGAACATGAAATTTTTTTAAGAATATTTGAAAAAATAATTTCTGTTTCTGAATAATTATAAATAAAAGTTACCGTTTAGTAATTTTATAATAAATTTATAATAAAAAGAAATTAAATTAATTTAAAATAATTTTTTTCAAAATATTACATAAAAATTATAAATTTTAGAACAACTAAATTATACCATATTTATAATCTAATAATTTTAAAAATACCTTTAAAAATAAAAAAATTTTCCAAAAAATCAAAAAATAATTTTTTAATTTAAGATAAAAAAATATTATTTATAGATAGTATTTTAATGAAATGAATATTTTTATAAAAATCATAATTATTAAAAAGAATAAATTTGACATTAAAATAAATATATGTTAAAATTAATGCAAAAAAAAATTTTATAGTTTTCATTTTTATAATAACAACTATAATCAAATGAACGGATACTTTAATATTGTTGAAGAAATTTTAAATTTCAAAAAAATACAAATTTTAATAAAATAAAATCAAAATATTTTAAAATCGATTTTAATTTTCATGAATATAAAATTCACAAGTAAAAACAAAATTTAAAATATACAAAAATTTAACTTAAAATATAATAACAAATTTGAATAAAAATGAAAAAAAATTCTAACAAAATTTAGAAAGGTTTATTAAATTTAAAAAAAATTAAATTTAGATCTAGATTAAAAATGAAAAATTTTTTACCTAAAAATAATTATATTTGGTTTATATTTATGTTTTTATTAACTATAATTACCAATTATATTGTTTTTTACTCAATTTCAGTTTATTCTCAAGAAAATAAAAATATAGATAAAAAAATAATTATTACTTCTACAACTAATTTATTAGATGATTTAGTTAATCATTTAATAGGAAATATAGATGAAAAAGAAAATCCACAAGATAAAAAATATCAAAAAATTGAAAATATAAAAACTTATGTTTTAATGGAAGCCGGGGTAGATCCTCATAATTATAAAATAAAACAATCCGACAGAATAGCTATAAAAAAAGCTGATTTAATTATAACTAACGGATTGCATTTAGAATCTAAAATGACAGACTCCTTTTCTTTAATAGCCCCTACATCTAATATATGGTCTGCTGATCAAGCTATTAAAAATGATCAATTAATTATAGATGAAATAACAGGTCAAAAAGATCCTCATATTTGGTTCAGTATCGATTTATGGCAACAAGTGTTAAAAAATCTAAAAGAACAGTTGCAATTTAAATTATTCGAATCACAAGATCTAAAATCGCTAGAAAATAATTTTAATTTATATATGGAACAATTAAATTATTTAAAAAAAATTACTAGAAAAAAATTTGAAAATAAAGAAATTATACTCATTACAGCTCATGATGCTTTTTCATACTTAGCTAAAGAAAATAAATTTAAAGGATTATACTCTATACAAGGAATATCCACACAGACCGAAACCTCTCCTCGTGATATCGAAAAAATAGCTGAAATTATAATAAAACACGAAGTAAAAGCTATCTTTATAGAATCATCGGTTCCACACAACTATCTCGATAGTTTAATAGAAGCAGTAAAAAATCATAAACCTAATTTTAAAATAAAAATTAGTGATCAAGAATTATATTCGGATTCGTTAGGCACTAAAGAAGATCCAAATTATAAACAATTGCCAGAAACAAATCAATATTTTAAAATGTCTAGTTATATAGGAGCTTTTTTACATAATATTGATATTATTAGCAAGGAGTTAACATAAAAAAATGCAAAAACCAGAAATAGCAATTCAAATAAAAGATTTAACTGTTTCTTACCAATATCAAAAGCCTGTTCTGTGGGATATAGATTTAGACATTACAAAAGGATCTTTTACTGCTATATTAGGTCCTAACGGAGCTGGTAAATCCACTTTAATTAAAACTTTAATAGAATTAATTCCAAAAATCTCAGGAGAAATTTTATTTTTTGGAAAACCATATAAACATCTACAAAAAAAAATAGTTTATGTACCACAAAGAAATGAAGCTTACTGGAATTTTCCTACAACAGTTCTAGATATAGTTTTAATGGGAAGATATGGACATTTAGGATGGTTTAAAAGACCAACTGAAAAAGATAAAAATATTGCCATACAAGCTTTAAAAGAAGTAGATATGTTATCTTTTCAAAAATGTCAAATTTCAGAATTATCAGGCGGACAACAACAAAGAGTTTTTTTAGCCAGATCGTTAGCGCAACAAGGAGAAATTTATCTATTAGATGAACCTCTACAAGGAATCGATATACAAACAGAAAAAAAAATTATTTCCATTTTACAAAACTTACAAAAAGAAGGAAAAACAATTATTGCAATACATCATGATTTGACTACAGTTGAACAATATTTCGATCATATTGTTTTACTTAATTTATATAAAATAGCGAGCGGTACAACTATAAAATGTTTTACGTCGGATAATATAAATAAAACTTTTCGAAATATTTCGAAAGGACGGAAAATAACAAAAATATTATGAATATTACAGAATTCTGGAACTATACCAATATCAAACTTTTAACAGGTACTTCTTTATTAGGTTGCGCTTCAGGAATTATAGGTATTATTATGATTTTTCGTAAACAATGTTTACTAGGCGATACTATTGCTCATACTATTTTGCCCGGTATTGTAATAATGTACTTATTAACTCAAAAAACAAACGAATGGGTTTTATGGGTAGGCGCCTTTATATCTTCGATAATAGCTATAGGGTTAATAGAATTAATAAAAAAATATTCTATTCTTCCAATAGATGCAATTTTATCACTAATTTTATCATCTTTATTCGGATTAGGAAATATTTTAATATCTATAGCCCAAAAAATATCTGCAAATAATAAAATTGCTGTTTTAGAAAAATTCATATTAGGGCAAATAGCTCTTATTTCTTATAATAATATCATTTATATAACAATAGTTACTGTTATTACTGGAATAATTATTATTTTTTTATGGAAAGAATTTAAAATATTTATCTTCGATTCAACCTTTACTCGCAGTATTGGTTTTAATATTAAATTAATAAATTTTATTTTAAATATGTTGTTAATTAGTATTATTATAATTAGTTTGAAATTAATGGGGGTTATTTTAACTAGTTCTTTTATAACTTTACCTGGAATAATTTCTTTACAATTTAGTAACAAACTTCATATAACCGCTATCTTATCAGCTATAATAACTGCTATTGTTAGCTTAATAGGTATTTTTATTAGTTACCAAATACCGCATATGCCTACAGGACCCATTATTATCATAATTACTGATATTTTAATCATAGCTACATTATTATTAGCGCCCAAAAGAAGTTTAATTACAAAATATATCAAACAAAAAAAATATCTAAAAAATCTTAAAAAATTCAAATCATTAATTAATATTTATTTAAAAAATAAATGTAGCGAAGATATTAATTTAGAAAAATTTTTATTTCAACAAAAATATCTTATTTGTATAAATAAAAAAATTATAATCACTTCTAAAGGTAAAAGAATCATTCAAAAATTAATCAATAAGGAATTTTAACAAATGATAATACAATTTTTAAATAAAATAGCTACAAAAATTGAATGGGATGTATTTTTAATCTTAACTATAACTTCATTAGCTTTAGCTAGTTTAGGTATTTTTTTAGTATTAAAAAAAATGACTATGACAGTGGATGCTATTAGTCATACAGTATTGTTAGGTATCGTTTTAGCTTTTTTAATAACTGGAAATTTAAATTCACCATTATTAATTATAGGAGCTATTTCAACTGGTTTAATTACCGTTATTTTAATAGAAATACTAAAAAAAAATGCTCAAATTTCATCAGACGGAGCTATTAACATAATTTTAACTTTTTTATTTTCTATAGCTATTATCATAATTAATAATTACACACGTAATGTGCATATAGATACAGATGCAGTATTTCTGGGAAATGTAGAATTAATTAATTTAAAACAAATATATAAAATATTACCGATTTTAATCATTAACCTAATTTATATTTTTTTATTTTTTAAAGAAATTAAAATTTTTATTTTTGATCCATGCTTATGTTCATTATTAGGATTTTCTACAATAATTATTAATTACTTATTAATGACTTTAGTTTCTTTAACAGTAGTTGTTTGTTTTGATATCGTTGGTTCTATTATGGTAATATCTTGTATGATAGGACCAGCTATGACCGCTATTCTTTTAACATCTAATTTATTGTCTGGATTTTTATTATCTTTATGGATCAGTTTAATAAATACTTATTTGGGATACTTTTCAGGAATATTATGGGATATACCTATAGCTAGTGCAATAGCCATTGTTAATTTAATACATTTCTTATTGGTTTTAATTTTTGAAAAAAGAAAAGGTATAATAACAACAATTATACAAAATCACAAACAGAAAAAAAATTTTTTAATGTTAAATTTATTAATTCATTTAGAAAATCATCAAAACCAACCATTTAAAAAACAATTAACCATTATACAAGAAGATTTAAAATGGAATAATAAAATTTTTAAAAAATGTATAGAACAAGCTTTTAAAAATAACTATATTATTTATAATAAGACTAATCAAATAACAATTAGCCCTTTAGGAAAAAATTTTATCCAATCCCAACAACAAGATAATAATTTTCTTTACTTTAAAATTAAAAAATGTTAAAATTAAATTGTCCCATAGATAAAAATAATACTGAAGAATGAAAATTAAAAAGGGAGGCTATTTTTTTGTTAAAAATAATAAAAAATAGTATTTTATTCTTCTCAGTTAGTTTAGCTTGTATATTAACCATTTTCACTATAAACAATGCTAAAATGTCTATAAAAGCTTTTGATACTGGTCAATATTTCGACCAAGTTTCACAATCAGCTAATGATAAAAGAGAAAAAATTTTATCTTACATTCAATATCTTGTATTAAAAGATGTTGATCAAAAATTTAAAACTCAAGTTCCACTTAAAAAAGCAATAGAATACTTCTTTGATTACATATTTCAAGATTTTTTTGCAATCCAAGAATGGGATCCTTCTGATGTAGATTTCTCTAAATTAGCTAATTTTGAGTGCGATAAATATTTACCAAATGATTATTACGACGCAGCATTGCCTAATGAAATAAAATTGTATTATTTTACACCTTTATTAAAATTAATAAATGAACACGTAAGTACTACATATGCAGATCAAGTTACAAAATTCCTTTCAATAGATTACTTAACAGCAAAAATGACACAAGTTATTGAAAATTTAAGAAGCGAACAAACTCCTACTAAATAATTTAAAAATTAATAAACTATTTATAGCCTTAAAAGCTATAAATAGTTTTTTTTATTTTATATCAAATAAATTAATATATAATATAATTTCAACTACCCGATACATTTAACAAACCAACATGTACACTAGAACTGCCGAAACCAGATATTTGAAATTTAAAGTCATTAGCAATATCTTGGATATTGTTTAATAAATCAAAAAAATTACCGGAAATAACAACCATATTAAAAGGATTGTTTATAAAACCATTTTTAATACAAAAACCTGAAGCTTGCAAACTAAAAGATCCACTTATCTCATCTATACCTGCATGACAACCTACTATAGAATTAACATAAATACCATCTTTAACATCATATAATAACTCAGGTAAATTTTTATCCCCAGATTTTAAATAACAATTACTCATAGAAATAGAAATACGAATAGATTATTGGCGTTTCTTTGATAGGATTTATCTTTCTATCAAATATTACCAACAGCCCCCGTCCAAACGGTGCGAGCAAGTTTCCAAGCACACCGCTTTCCATAATTTATCCCTTTTCGGGTTTAACTTCGTGTCACCACTGGTTAAATGTTTATTCTTGACCTTTTATTCTTTTCAAATATTCTATAAGCCTTTTGGATGATTCTATCTTGAATAGTAAGAATTCCAAGTAGTCTAGTTTTATCTTTTCCTTTCGGAATATGAACTCTTTTAACCAGTTTCGGGTTATATTGGTTGTGAACATAT
>NZ_JAOSIM010000017.1 GCF_030586805.1 Candidatus Phytoplasma fabacearum | reverse complement strand
GAAAGAGAGTAAATTATGGAAAGCCGGATGCTGGGAAACTTGCTTGTCCGGTTTGGACGGGGGCTGATTGTAAATAAAACAGCAAAGATAAATCGCTGAATAAAACGCAATTAATCTATCCGTATTAATTATGATCCATTCCATATTAAAAAAGCAATCACTAAAGCCATCGGTAAAATTACTTTTTTCTCTTTGTTGGATTTGCAATAAAAGGTTTACTATTTTTTAAATCCTCTTATTTATGATCTTTATCAATTATAAGTAACTAAGAGAAATCTAAAAATAAATATTTTTAAAAATATTCAATATAAAATCCTAATGGATCATCAATTTGAGATTGTTTTTTTAATTTTGGGATTAAAGAAAATTATCAAATCGCTAAAAAAATAAATTTATATTTTTATATGTTAAAAAATCAAAATATTAAAAAATTTTCTATGAAAAAGTTAAAAAAAATATATAAAAATAGCAATAAAATATTTTAAATAAAATCTTTATTTAATTTTTCATCTAACTTATAATCTTAAAAAAAATCTTTTATAAAATTAAATTTTATTAATCAAAAATAATTTATATTAAAAAATAATATTTTTTAAAAAAGTTAAAAATAACATATATTAAGTTAAAAAATAAAAATGTAATTTAAATAAATTAAAAGCTTAATTCTAAAATTAAAATATTTTATGTTTTGATAATTCAGCAAAAGAGAAGGGAGGGGCAATTGTCTTAGTTTTTTGCAAAAATAAATAATTTAATATCTTATTTCAAAATATTAAGAACAACTTTTTTTCGCTTGTTTTATTATATGTAAATATAATTATAATTATTAAAATAAATTGTCAATTTATTTTATAAACGGAGCGAATTTATCCTTTAATATTATATTTTTGGATTTATTTAATACAAATATTGTTATATAATTATTGATGGTTAATAAAAAGGATATTCATAATTAAATTATTCAACGAATATATCTTGATCTAATTTAACAGAAATAATATAAACATAACAATTTCCTTAAATAATTTAATAATCAAATAAAAAATTGAAATATTTGATAAATATTTATATTAAAAATTACTTGCTAAAATTAAATATATTATTTCATGAATAATTACAAAACAACAATCGAGGAAATATTATAAATTAATAATCATATGTTTTAATAGTTATTTATTTTGTTAAAAAATAGTTTTGAAACAAAATGAAATGTTTATGGTTCTTTAAAAATTTTAATATTTGAAAATAATGATGCTAAAATTATAGTTTAACAATATAAATCGAAAATTATTAATTCTAGAAAATATTCGATAAATAATAAAATCTAAAGGAAGTTTGAATATGTTTTTAGTTAATAATTTATGGAATCAATTGAAATTTTTTGGAGTTTTTTTAGCCGGATTTAGTGCTGGAGGTTTTACTTTTTCTTTGGTTTATTTATTTTTTATTGTTAAGAACTTTAATAAAAATTTTAAAATTTCTTTTCATGAAACAGAAGATTTGACAGAAAATGAAAAAGTAAATAAATTAATTAAAAAACATCAATTAACTTTTTTAGAAAAAACTAAACAACATCCTCAAAAGTATATGGACATATTATTTCAAGAAGTACAAAAATTAACTTTAGAAATTGCAACTATTTTTTATCCAAAATCCACTTCTCCTTGTTTAGAATTGAATTTAGGAGAAACTTTGTTATTAATAGAATATTTGCATAAAAGAATCGATATTCTATTTCAAAATAAAATTTTATGTATTTTTAAACGTATGACTTTGCGACAAATTATGGTTTTAAAATACAAACTAATAAATAAAAAATATTTACAAAAAATTAAAAAAACTAATAAAATAATGAATTTTGTAAGCAATTCGGTTAATTTAATTAATCCTTTCCATTGGGCTAAAAAATTGTTTTTACAACGTCTTTATCATGTTTTATTAGATAAAATTGGTTTAGCTATTATTTTAATATCTGGAGAAGAAGTATATAAAGTTTATAGTAAAAAAATTTTTGTTCCTGATCAAGATTTAAAATTATATTTACAAAATTTACAACAAGAATTAGATAAAAACAATAATAAATGATATAGTTAGATATTTATTATTTTCTATGAAACAATTATTAAGAAGAGTAAGATAATGTGTGAAATTTGTATTCAATGGTTCCCTGGTCATATGAAAAAAACTTTTAAAGAAATATCTCAATATTTAAAAATAATTGATTTAATTTTAGTTATTTTAGATGCCAGGATACCTTATTCAAGTGTGAATTGGGAATTATTAAAAACCTTTAATAATAAACCTTTTTTATTATTGCTAAATAAAATATCTTTAGCTGATATGTCTAATATAAATATTTTTAAAAAATTTTTCGAAAAACATAAAATACCATTTTTATGGATTGATTCTAAAATAAAAATCAATATTCATCAAATAAAACCTTATATTTATAGAATTTTAAAAATTAAAAATCCTTTTTGGCAACATAAAATTTTAAAATTAATGATTACTGGCATGCCTAATGTCGGTAAATCAACTTTTATTAATTGTTTCGCTAATAAAAAATTGGTTAAAACAGCTAACATACCGGGTATTACTAAACAAATGCAATGGATTAAAATAGACCCAAGAACGAAATTATTAGATACTCCTGGGCTTTTATATCATAAATTTAAAGATCCTCGTATTGGCTATAATTTAGCTATTTGCGGTTGTATTAAATCTACTTTATATCCTAAATTACCTATTGTAGAATATTTATTAACTTATCTGAAAAAAAATTACTATCAAAATTTACAAAAATGTTTTAAATTAACTAAACCAGAATTAGAATTACCAAATTTATGGTATAAAATAGCTCAAAAAAATCTTTATTTAACAAAAAATCAAATTCTTGACGAAAATAAAGTTTTAGATATGATATTATATAAAATTTCTAATGGTTTTATAGGTCCGGTTAATTTTGATTTAAATTTATCAAATGAGCTCCTCAAAGAGGTCTAAATATTAGCTTATCTAATAAATTAATAGTTTTCACTAAAAAAATTAGGTAATAAAGTTACTAAAAAAGGAAACGATGAGAAATTATAACGATTCAACGGGTTGCGATGAAAAATAATTATTTATTACCCAAAATGGTTGCTAATTACAAGTACCAGATAATCTCAGAAAGTGAAGCAGAAATCATATTAAATAATATCTGTATCGTAAAATCACTATACGTGAGTATTTAAGAGGATATCATTATTTACAATAGGTATTGAATATTTGGTCAATATAAAAAACCTGAACTCTCACCGTTTTCACATCAGTCAATTACTCTCAAGAATCAAAGTCGATATTTAGAATAAATTGGAAAATCCTCAAGGAAGAGTTATTAAATTAATTAAATTAATCAATAATGAAATAAAAGTCATTAATTCCCCCCTAAAAAAGTAAAGCGATCACTTAATAGTCATAAGAATTTTATCTAGAATGATAAAGATAATTTTCGTCCTAAGATAAAGAATAACGACCTTAATAATAAAAAAGAAGTCATTAATTTATTATTTATTGATAATAAAATTGCTTTTGTAGTTTGCGAATAGAAGATCTGTTTGTAATAATTAATTAAATAACTAATTTATTAATTAAAAAGCAAATTATTTATTCTTTTTATATATATAATTATTTAAAATTTATAAATTATAATATAAATTTTTAATTTTTAACTTAACAATTTCTTTGAGGAGTATTTTAATTATGAAATCACAAGTAATTATTGTAGAATCACCTTCCAAAGCTAAAACTATTAGTAGTTTTTTTGGTAATAAAATTTTAGTTTTATCTTCAAAAGGTCACATACGCAATTTATCTTTAAAAGGAAAAGATAATTTAGGAATTGATATTGATAATAATTTTAAACCTGATTATTGTATTATTAAAGACAAAGAATCTATAGTTCAAGATTTGATTTCTAAAACTAAAGATAAAGATGTTTTTATAGCTACTGATTTTGATAGAGAAGGTGAAGCTATCGCGTGGCATTTAGCTCAAGTTTTAAAATTAAATCCATTAGATAAAAATAGAATTTTTTTTAGCGAAATTAATAAAAATGTCGTTATTAAAGCTTTTAATAATCCTGTGTTAATTAATAAACGTTTAGTAGAATCCCAAGAAACTCGTTTAATTTTAGATAAAATTATCGGTTTTAAATTATCTTCTTTAGTACGTCGTATTCGTTCTAAATCGGCAGGACGTGTTCAATCTGTAGCTTTAAAACTTATTGCTGAACGCGAAAAAGAACATAACGAATTTGTTCCTGAAGAATATTTTTTAATTAAAGCTATTTTTGAAAATTTTACGGCTAATTTAATAATGAATCCGAAAAAATCTAAAATCAAATTAGAAGAATCCAATCAAATTATAAATCAATTAAAAGATAAACAATTTTATTTACAAGACGTAATTAAAACTCAAATCTTAAGCAAGCCGCCTAAACCATTTATTACAGCTACTTTGCAACAAGAAGCATTTAAATATTTAGGAATGAACTCTCGTAAAACTATGATAGTTGCTCAAAAACTTTACGAAGGTGTGAAAATAAATCGAGAAATTACAGGATTGATTACTTATATGCGGACTGATTCTTATTATATTTCTAAGGAATTTTTGGGAGAAGCAAGAAGATTTATTTCTGAAAAATTCGGTTCTTCTTATGTTAACAATATTGTAAGTAATTTTTCTGAAAATAACACAGAAGCTCATGAAGCTATTAGAATTACTGATATCAAAAGAACTCCTCAAGAAATTAAAAATTATTTAAATAAAGATGAATTATCTTTATATACTTTAATTTATCAAAAAACTATTTCTAGTTTGATGAATGCAGCAATTATTGATAAAACACAGTTTATTTTCAAGATAGAAAAATATTTATTTCAAGCGGAAGGTTATCAAATAATATTTGATGGTTATTTTAAAACAGCAACTTATTCTCGTTTTAAAGAAATTTTATTGCCAGATTATGAAAAGCAAAAATATTATTTACCCCAAAAAGTGATAGCGAAATCTCAAATGACTTTACCACCGCCTCGTTATAATGAAGCTTCTTTAATTAAAAATTTGGAAAATTTAAAAATCGGCAGACCTTCAACTTATTCTCATATTATTGAGACTTTAAAAAGTAGATATTACGTTGAAATTAAGGATAAAAAAATGATTTGTACTCAACGAGGATTAATTACAAATGAAGTTTTAATGAAATATTTTAATTCTTTTATTAATGTTAAATATACAGCTCATATGGAAGCACAACTAGATAAAATCGCTAATGGTCAAGTGGATAAAATTACTATTTTAAAAAAATTTTATGATGATTTTCTTAAATTATTTATATATGCAAATAATAATATTAAGGATATAGAAAATAATATTAATACAAAACAAAAATGTTCTGTTTGCGGAGATTTTATGGTAGAACGTTATGGTAAATATGGTGTTTTTTTAGGTTGTAATTCTTATCCTAAATGTCTAAATTCAGATCTTGACCAAAGAAAGAAAAAACCTCTAACTTTAACAAATCAAAATTGTTCTGTTTGTGGTTCTTTTATGGCAGAACGAAATGGTAAATATGGTAAATTTTTAGGTTGTAGTTCTTATCCAAAATGTAAACAAATCATTCCTTACAATAAAAATAATAAATTAAGAAATAAGGAAGAATAGAGATAATCATGTATATAAAGCTAATTTACATAAATTTATAAATGTATTAAGTTTTGTTAATAATTTTTATTTATATATATTATTTAAGGGAAATAAATAACTTATGTTTAATTTTTTTAAAAAAATTTTTCAAGAAAAAAATCAAAAGAAAAAAAATTTTTTTGTCAATTTAAATACTTTGCAAGAAGAGCAAATATCTGAATGGGCAAAAAAAATTAAATTAAAAAACAAATTAACTGAAAATTTATTGGATGAATTGAAAATTTTATTAATTAAATCTGATTTAGGTATAGAATCTACTCAAAATTTAATTAGTCAAATGCGTAAAAATATTTCATCTGAAAATTTATCTCAACCCAAATATTTTTTAAATTTTTTAAGAGATCAATTTTTATTATTTTATAAACCAGACAATGCAACAAATATAAAAAATAATATTTCAACTCAAAAACCACAAATTTATCTTTTTGTAGGGGTTAATGGTTCTGGAAAAACTACTACTATCGGTAAATTAGCTACTAAATTAACAGAAAAACATCAAAAAGTTTTATTAATAGCGGCAGATACCTTTCGTACTGGAGCCGTAGAGCAATTGAAAAGTTGGAGTAATATTTCTAAAAGTATTTTTTTTTCCAAAGCTAACAGTCAACCAGCAAGTGTAATTTTTGAAGGTCTAAAATATGGTGAAAATCAAAATTCTGATATTATTTTGTGTGATACTTCTGGAAGATTACAAAATAAAGATAATTTAATGAAAGAATTAGCTAAAATAGATAGAGTTATTAAAAAATATAATCCTCAAGCTCCGCATGAAATTTTTTTAATTTTAGATGCTATGACAGGGCAAGAAGCTTTAAAACAAGTAGAATCTTTTAATAAACTTATTCCGGTTACTAGTATTATTCTTACTAAATTTGATCATTTTTCTAAAGGAGGATTAATTTTAGCTATTAAACATTTATACCAGTTAGAAACTAAATATATAGGCATTGGGGAGAAATCCAATGATTTATTAGAATTTGATATTCAAAATTATGTTAATTGTTTATTTGACAATTCATAAAAATTAAATATATATAATCATTATTTTAAATAAAATAAATATTTATTAACAAAAAAATTTACTAAATATAAAAAGGAGTTATTTATGAATTTTTTAAGCAAAAGTGTTCAAAAAATAATTAATAAAATTGGTAATAAAAAATATATTCAACAAGATGATATTGATAATATCATGCAAGAAATAAATCCCGCTTTATTAAAGGCAGATGTTGATTATGAAGTAGTCATGAAATTTAATGAACTCATCAAACAACAAACCTTAAATATGCAACTTTTAAAAGGTTTGACCCCTCAACAACAAGTTATTAAAATAATTCAAAATACTTTAACTAATATTTTAGGGGATAAATCTTTACCTTTAAACTTAAAAGAAAATAAATTAAATGTTTTTTTATTAATAGGAATGAAAGGTAGTGGTAAAACCACTATTGCAGGTAAATTAGCTTTTTTCCTAAATAGAAAAAAAAATAATAAAATTTTATTAATTGCAGCAGATCATCATAGACCTGGTGGTATTCAACAATTGCAACAAATTGGCCAAAATATAGATATCGAGGTTTATAATGATAATAATACAAATGATTCTTTAAAAATTATTTTAAATGGTATTGATTATGCTAAAAATAATCATTTTCAAGTTGTTATCATCGATACTACTGGATTTTCTCCTGAAGATACAGCTAGTGTAGATAATTTATCTTTAATTAAAAAAAATATTAAACCAGATGAAACGTTTATTGTTATAGATGCTTTAGGCGGTCAACAAATATCAGGTAAAATTAAACAAATTAATGAAAAATTATCGTTTACAGGAGTAATTATGACGAAAATGGATGCCAAAACTTCAGGTGGTTTAATTTTATCTATTAGATATATTACTAAATTAGCCATTCGTTTTATTTCTAGTTCGGAACAACATAATGATGATAATTTTGAGATTTTTTATCCTGATCGAATAGCTTCTAGAATTTTAGGCATGGGTGATTTATCTACTTTAATAGAACATATGGAATCTAAAATAGATCCTAAACAAAATGCTGAATTAATAGATAAATTATTTCAAGATAATTATAATTATTATGATTTACAAAAACATTTAAATTTAATTAAAAAAATGGGGTCATTTCAAAAAATTTTAAATTTTATTCCTGGAATTAACAATAAAATCTCAAATTTAAATATTTTAGACAATAATATAATTATTAAATTCGAAGCCATTATTCAAAGTATGACGCATAAAGAAAGATTAAATCCAGATTTGATTGTTAATAATAATCGTCGTCGTCACCGCGTTATTAAAGGTTCTGGTACAACTGCTCAAGAAATAAATTTATTAATTAATTTTATAGAAAAACAAAAAAATTTAACTAAACAAATTGATAATAAAAATTTTAATAAGGATTCGATGGCAGATTATCAAGATTTAATAAATAAATTTTTAAATTCAAAATAAATATTTTTTAATTAATAGGAACGATCAAATTTATGAAAAATTTAATTTTAGTAGATGGGCATGCACTTATTTTTCGCGCTTACTATGCTACTACTTATAAACAAAATATAAATGATATTAAAAACGAAAATAACAATAATTTAAATAAATTTAATGCTTTAATGATTTTTATTAATATGTTTGAAAAAATTTTAGAAAAAACCCAAAATCATATTTTAGTTGCTTTTGATACACAAGGTAAAACTAAAAAAAAAGAAATTTATTTAGATTATAAAAAAGGACGTCCTCTTATACCTCAATTATTAATAGATCAAATTGTTTTAGTACAGGAATATTTAAAAATTTCTGGGGTTAAATATCATTATCAAACAGGGGGCGCCAAAGAGGCCTAAATTTCGTGCTATCTAACCAATAGCCAGGGCCGATAAACCCTGAAAGGATATGGTCGGTCTAACAAACGAAAGAATGTCAGATTAGAGCAGACCATAAAAGCGGATTGCGACAAAAGCAAATTAGTCAAGAGGATTCCGCCACCGAATAATTCCATGGAGAAGCCTGAAATGGCCTAAGAAGGAAAATTGATGTCATGATAAAGCCTATTCCG
>NZ_JAOSIM010000016.1 GCF_030586805.1 Candidatus Phytoplasma fabacearum | reverse complement strand
CTCCCTGGAACAAGGTTAATCACCTTGATAGGGCGAAAGAAGTCAGTAATTTATTGTTTATTGATAAATTATGGAAAGCCGGATGCTGGGAAACTTGCTTGTCCGGTTTGGATGGGGGCTATTTGTAATAGTTGATAGAAAAACAAATCCTATTAATAAAACGCAAATAATCTATCCATATATATTACGGGTAAATTGTTGAAGAAAAAAATTAATTCAAATATTAAAAAAGAATATGACAATAAAATTTTTTTTATCGATGGAGCTAAAGATATTGGTATGGATTTAAATAATTTAGATAATTTAAAAAAAATTATTTGTGTAGACGGAACTATTCAAGAATATGATCAGCAAAAACGTTTATTTCGTAAAATTAATCCTGATGGTATTGTTTGTTATTATGATTTTATTAATAATAAAAAAGAAATATATTTACCAAATAAAGATTATCAGTTCGATAAATACTTATTACAAGAAAATCTTCCCGATGAAACAAAAAAAATTTATAAATATCATAAAATACAGGAAATATTTTCTAATGGTATAAGTAGAAACTATAATTATAATCAAGATATTATTCAAGAAATTTCTCACGATTATATTAGTGAATATAATCCTAAAACCAAAACAATACAAAAAATTATTTTTCCAATGGGTGAAAAAAGAAAATATTACGGTTTGCATTCGTTTTTTATTGATCAAGATATTTTAAGAGATAAATCAGTTATAGAATATCAATTGCATAAAATAAATCAAAATTATTTTTATAAATTAAAAAAAGAAATTTTACCTGATGGTTCTATTATAAAATATGATAATTATTTATTACCGATTCAAATCAAAACAAAAGATAACATAATCATAACATCATCTGCTTTAGAGTCAAATTTGGAATTAGAAAATAATTTAATTACCAAAATTAAGTTACCAGATAATTCTATAGTTGAAATGGATTTTACTAAAGATTATCAAATTACAAAGATTACTAATAACCAAGGAGTTACTAAAGATACAAAAATCATATATTTAGATAACAATCCGCTTAATCATATTATTAAAATAATTTTTCCTCACGGTTATATTCAAGAATTTGATAAAAGCAATGGTTATTTAATAAAAGAAATATGGCCTAATAAACATATTTTCGAATATACTTATTTAGGTAATACAGCTCAATTAAAAAAAGAAATAACCTCAACTGGTATAGAAATGAATTATAATTATGATAATAATCATCCTTTAGCATTATCTAATATAGTTATTGCAGGAGTTGTGACAATTCCTTTTCATTTATCCGATAATAACAATAATTAATTTTTGAGTAAATTAAATTTATTATTGTAAAATTACAATATTTTTATATATTATACATTATATTCATTTTAATTTATTAAAATTTTTATTAGTTATATATAACAGTGATAAATTATTTGCGTTTCGATCTCAGAATTTATCTTTCTGATAGCTATTACAAATAGCCCCCATCCAAACCGGACAAGCAAGTTTCCCAGCATCCGGCTTTCCATAATTTATCAATAAACAATAAATTACTGACTTCTTTCGCCCTATCAAGATCGTTAACTTTTTTCGAGGAGTCTAACTTAATTTATTCCAAATTGAGTTTTACTCCTCTAATTAATTGTATTGTTTTTTGATTTTAATAAATGATCGTTATTATCATTTTAATATTTAATAAGTGCTGATAATCGATAAAAATACATAATATTTATCGATTAATCAACTCTATTTATTTTTTAATTTAGATGATTTTTAAAAATATTTCAATTTTAATTTTTATATAATAATATTATTTTTAATTTAAATTTATAATTTATAGTTAAATTTTAGATAAATCATTGATTAATGATCGATTTATAAACTTTTTTCGTATCCAAAAGATTCTATAGCTTTTTCAATAGCTTTCCAAGGTAAACTAATACAAGCAATTTTACCGGGATCATCACAAAAAAATTCAAAAATTTTTAATTCTTTATTCAATTTACTAAGATCAAATTTTTGTTTATTTAACATAGCCAAAAAATTTTTAATTATCATTAGTATTTCTTTAATATTTTTTTGTTTTACAATCATAGACATAATACTAGCTGAAATACAACAAATTGAACAAGCTTGAGTATTTTGACGAATATTATGCAACCGAGAATCGATAATATAAAGTTGTAATTCAATTGCATCACCACAATAATTATTATGATAACGAAAATATAAATAATTACTATCTTTTAATAAACCTTGATTGCAAGGATTATTCAAATGATATAACATTATTTTTTTGTCTTCATCTTTTAAATAAATTAGCGTTTACCTCTTTCTTGATTTATGATATCGATTAGATTTGTTTTTGAAAAATATATATTTATAACCAAAATTAATTTATTTAAATCTATCATATATTGTTTTTTTTAATTATAAAATGCTATTTAAATCTGTAATTTTATTTAAAACAGATATTAAACGATTAACATCTTGATCGTCATTATAAATGCCGGCTGAAATTCTAATAGTACTAATTTGATTGATTTTTTGAATAATTAAATTAGCACAGTGTTTACCGGTACGAACAACAATATCATTTTGATTTAAAAAATTCTCTATATCATGAGCATGAATTTGCTTAAAATTAAATAAAATCATATTGGTTGAAGTAGGATTAAAAATTATAACTTGAGGCATTAATTTTAAAAAACTTTTTATTTTATTAATAATATCAAT
Source organism: Candidatus Phytoplasma fabacearum (assembly GCF_030586805.1). Taxonomy (GTDB): domain Bacteria; phylum Bacillota_I; class Bacilli_A; order Acholeplasmatales; family Acholeplasmataceae; genus Phytoplasma; species Phytoplasma fabacearum. The sequence goes on along the minus strand of NZ_JAOSIM010000016.1, from coordinate 6,265 downwards.
AGTATGTTTTTGAATCCGATTTATTCCGATTTTTTTAATAAAATTCAAAGTTTTGCGAAAAGCTAAAATAGCACCAATATTTAATGTACCTGGTTCAAATTTATTTGGCAATTCATTAAAAATAAAATTATAATGATTAACTTCGCAAATATTACCTCCGCCAATATTAGGAGAAGGTAATTTTTCTAATAATTTTTTTTTCCCAAATAAAATACCAATGCCAAAAGGACCATACATTTTATGAGCTGAAAAAGCTAAAAAATCTATATCTAAATCTTTAACATCTAATGGTAAATGTGTTATCGATTGTGCCGCGTCTAAAATTACTAAAATATTTTTTTTATGCGCAATATGAGTAATTTCTTTAATAGGTATTTCATCACCAAAAGTATTAGAGATATGGCCTAAAACTACAAATTTTGTTTTATTTGATAAAACTTGACAAAAATTACTTACTTGAATTTTATAATTTTGATCTAAAGGAATAAAAATTAATTTAGCTTTTTTTTCTTCAGCTATTTGCATCCAAGGTAACAAACAAGAATGGTGTTCTAATTCAGAAGTGATAATTTCATCGCCAGGATTAACCAAATGCTTTAACATTTGAGCGATCATATTTAAAGATTCAGTAGCACCTTTAGTGAAAATAATTTCTTCAGGTCGAGAATTTAAAAAAATCGATATATCTTTTCGAGTTTGCTCAATTAAAACATTACTTTGTATAGCTAAATTGTAAGAAGAACGAATATTCATAATACGGATAGATTAATTGCGTTTTATACAACGATTTATCTTTGCTGTTTTATTTACAATCAGCCCCCGTCCAAACCGGACAAGCAAGTTTCCCAGCATCCGGCTTTCCATAATTCACTCTCTTTCGAGAACTAATTTCTCCTCGCGGTTGATTAGTTATTTATTCTTATTGTTCTTATTCTTTCTGATATCATGTATTTGCTGATTGGTTATCTTACGATGACAATCTTTACACAATACCTTTGTTCTTTTATTCATGATACTTTGGTAATGTGCATTGCGAATTGTCCCAATGTGATGAATTTGAAGTTGGGATGTTTTATCGCAATTCTCACAATGTTCCGCTTTTAGACGGTCAGTTAGATGGGTACGACCTTGGAATATAAATCTATTTATGGTAATGTCCGGGTTTCCCTTATAGTTACGCATTTTTTTAATTTTGTCCCAAGAGTAAACATTCCATGGTTCGTATTGGGTTTCCCTTTTATTAAGATAAGAAATCCCCCCAAGTTGACCCTATATTAAGTTTATTCATTCCCTGCTGGAGTTCTCTTTTTAAAGAGTAGCCATTTGATGAACAATATTGAATTCTATTCGATGTTCGTGAAAAGTTTAGTTTCTGGTGAAACCGTTGTTGACACAATATATCAACCTCTTTCTCGATACCATTGAATAAATAATAAATTACTTTCTTTTTTCGCCCTATAAGAGTAATTAACTCTCTTCCTGGTAAGCCGATTAACTAAATTATTCCAAATCTAGGTTTACCCTTACGACTACTAAAAAGATTCTTTATCCTTGACCATCCAGACTTTTATTTCCGGATTAGTAAACTTAATTACTTAGTTTTAGGATTCTCCAAGTTACACTAAATTTCTACCTTAATTCTTTAGGGGAAGTGTCCTCTTGTTAAGAGGCTGATTCCAGGTTTCTTTATTTGATAAACTATCCAACACTAATGGTATGTATCGATAGACTCTGGACTGTCCGTTTAAGCAACTTCCGGAACAGGTTTAACAATTACATCAATTTTCCTTCTTAGGCCATCTCAGGCTTCTCCATAGAATTATTTGGTGGCGGAATCATCTTGACTAATTTGCTTTCGTCGCAACCCGCTTTTATGGTCTGCTCTAATCTGACATTCTTTCGTTTGTTAGACCGACCATATCCTTTCAGAGTTTATCTGCCCTGACTATTGGTTAAATAGTACGAAATTTAGGCCTCTTTGGCGCCCCCATTATTGTTATAAAAATTTTGTAATTCTTCAATAACCATTTGTGGCTTTAAAGTAGTTGCTGCTGAATCAAAATAAATTAAATTTGGATTTTTTTTAAAAATAGGGAAATAATTACGAAATTTATTAGCCATATTGATATCTATCTTTTATTTATCAAATTTCTTCAGGATATCATATTTAAGTTGTTCGGGATTTTTAACTATAATATAGTCATAATTAGGTTGACCTGTTTGTAATAAAGTTTTTTGAACTTCTTTATTTCTCAAAAACCATTGCATTGCTTGAATATTTTGATTATTTTGATAATTTTTTTTAGCAGCTAAAATAATAGCATATGATGAAAAAACAATATCTGTTGGCTCTTCGTTTTCGTTAATGCCTAAACCAATAGATCCTAAACGTAAAAAATTAGTATTTTTTCTCATTAATCCTGGACAATTAATAGCTAAATCATATTGATTATAATCATCAAATAATTGAGCTACTTTAAAAATATTATCTGTCTTAATAAATTTTAAGTTAGAAATATTTTCAATATCTTCTAAAGATAAATTATATCCTTTTTGTTCAATAATTTGTTCATCAATTTTAATTAAATTTAATTTTCTTAATAATAATAATGAACGTGATAAATCACAAGGTGCTGTAAATAAATCATTAAACGGAGCAAAAAGAACTCTAGCATTTTTTATTTTTTTGACATCTTCTAAATTTTTAATGTTTAAAGGGCTTTTTTGATGAGAATATAAACCATATTTAGGATGAAAAAAAGGTTCAATCATTTCTAAACGTTCTAAAGGTTCAGGAATAAAATAGTTGTTATAGATATGGATAGATTATTTGCGTTTTATTAATAGGATTTGTTTTTCTATTAACTATTACAAATAGCCCCCATCCAAACCGGACAAGCAAGTTTCCCAGCATCCGGCTTTCCATAATTTATCAATAAACAATAAATTACTGACTTCTTTCGCCCTATCAAGGTCGTTAACCTTGTTCCAGGGAGGACGATTCTCTTTATCATTCCAGATCAAGTTTTACTCCTCCGACTACTAAGAAGTCGCTTTATCCTTGGGCCTAATGACTTTAAGCTCATTATTAGTTAATTTAATAACTGACCTTTAGGATTCTCCCAGTTACGCTAAATATCTACCTTGATTCCTTAGGAGAAGTAACCATTTTATTAATGGTGAGATTCCAGGTTTGTTAATCGATAAACTATCCAATACAAAAGCCTTATATTGATAGTCTCTGGACTGCTCGCTTATAGTAGTTTGCGAAACAGGTTTACAAATTACATCTACTTATCTTCTTAGGCCATTACAGGCTTATCCTTAGAACCATTTGGTGGCGGTATCTTCTTGACTAACTACTTCATCGCAACCCGCTTTTAAGAACTGCTATAATTCCTGAAAGTTTCCTTTCAAGAACCGTTCTTAGCCTTACAGTGTTTATCGCACTGGTGATTGGTCAAATCACACGATATTTAAGCCTCTTGGGCGCCCGCCTTCATTGTATGGAAATTATTAGCAATATTAAAATCAATAATTCCCTCTTTTAAAGCATCATTACAATTTACTTGATATTTTTCTTTTAGTTGATTTTCGTCGAAAATTTGTAATTCAAAACCAATTTGATTTATTAAATGTTTAGTTTTTTGTAAAGTTTCTAAAGTAGATGGGAAATTAGTAGCTATTTTGATATTTTTTTTGAATTCTCTTTCGCAATTGCATGATTTACAATTAAACATTTTTTAATGGACCTTCTTCTTTTTATATATTTTTTTTATATTTTTTTATAACCAATTTTTAACAATTCTGTCTTTAAGTTTTTCAGGATTAGAAATCATTACATAATCAATTTCTCCGTTAGTTTTTTGATTAGCATGAAATTTTTTAACTTCTGGATTTTGTAATATTTGTTTTAATAAATTAATTTCTTGACTATCTGCATTACTTTGACGCGAAATTAAAGCTATAGCATATGATTCTACTAATTCATCTTTAGGCTCTTGATCATTTGAAATGTTTGAACCAATTCGAATAAAATCTTCGTTATATTTCATAAAAGCTGGCCAATTAGCCATTAAATCAAATTCATCTGGTTGCTCGAATTGATAAGGTATTTGTGAAGTTTTAATAAATTGCAAATTATATGGATTACTAATATCTTCTAAATTGATAGCTAATTTTTTAGTTTTAATAATATGTTCTGGAATGTGAATTAGTCCTAAATTTTTTAATAATAAAAGTGAACGAGACATATCGCATGGTTGAATAAAAGCGAAAGACACAGCTAATAATACTTTTAAATTTTGATATTGTTTAACTGTTTCTAAATTAGTTAATTTTTTTTTATTTTTACGATTTATAATATGGATAGATTATTTGCGTTTCGATCTCAGAATTTATCTTTCTGATAGCTATTACAAACAGCCCCCATCTAAACCGGACAAGCAAGTTTCCAAGCATCCGGCTTGCCATAATTTATCCTCTTCTGAGGACTAACGTTGTGTCACCACTAGTTAGTTGTTGATTCTTATTGATATCATCGAATAAACAATAAATTACTGACTTCTTTCGCCCTATCAAGGTGATTAACCTTATTCCAGGGAGGACGATTCTCTTTATCATTCCAGATCAAGTTTTACTCCTCCGACTACTAAGAAGTCGCTTTATCCTTGGGCCTAATGACTTTAAACTCATTATTAGTTAATTTAATAACTGACCTTTAGGATTCTCCAAGTTACGCTAAATATCTACCTTGATTCCTTAGGTGAAGTAACCATTTTATTAATGGTGAGATTCCAGGTTTGTTAATTGATAAACTATCCAATACTTTATATATATATTGATAGACTCTGGACTGCTCGCTTACAGTAGTTTACAAGACAGGTTATATGGATTACATCTACTTATCTTCTTAGGCCATTACAGGCTTATCCTTAGAACCATTTGGTGGCGGTATCTTCTTGACTAACTACTTCGTCGCAACCCGCTTTTAAGAACTGCTGTAATTCTTGAGAGTTTCCATTCAAGAACCGTTCTTAGCCTTACAGTGTTTATCGCACTGGTCATTGGTAAAATGACACGATATTTAGGTCTCTTTGGCGCCCTATAAACCATATTTAGAATGATAAAAAGGTTGTATATAAGAAAATAATTCTTTATTTTGTTTCTTTAAAAATTCATTATAAGCTTTAAAAACATGTACATTAGTATAAATTAATCCATCTATAGAACCATCAGATAATTTATCAATGCTTTCTTCGGTCCAATCTGTTTTAATCACATGCAAATCTATCCCTTGAGAAAAATAAATTTCTTTAGCTTTATTTAAAGTATTTAGTACGGCTTGTATCGGACTAGCGACTTTTATAGTTTTTACTTTTGTTTTAGCGAAATTCATATTTTTTTTCTTTCTAAAAAATTAAAAACAAAATTTGTTTTATAAATTGTTTTAATGACGGTTAATAATAAATATAATATTGATACGAATAGATTAATTGCGTTTTATTCAGCGATTTATCTTTGCTGCTTTATTTACAATCAGCCCCCGTCCAAACCGGACAAGCAAGTTTCCCAGCATCCGGCTTTCCATAATTCACTCTCTTTCGAGAACTAATTTCTCCTCGCGGTTGATTAGTTATTTATTCTTATTGTTCTTATTCTTTCTGATATCCTGTATTTGTTGATTTGTTACCTTACGATGACAATCTTTACACAATACCTTTGTTCTTTTATTCATGATACTTTGGTAATGCGCATTGCGAATTGTCCCAATGTGATGAATTTGAAGTTGGGTTGTTTTGTCGCAATTCTCACAATGTTCCGCTTTTAGACGGTCAGTTAGATGGGTACGACCTTGGAATATAAATCTATTTATGGTAATGTCCGGGTTTCCCTTATAGTTACGCATTTTTTTAATTTTGTCCCAAGAGTAAACATTCCATGGTTCGTATTGGGTTTCCCTTTTATTAAGATAAGAAATCTCCCAAGTTGACCCTATATTAAGTTTATTCATTCCCTGCTGGAGTTCTCTTTTCAGAGAGTAGCCATTTGATGAACAATATTGAATTCTATTCGATGTTCGTGAAAAGTTTAGTTTCTGGTGAAACCGTTGTTGACACAATATATCAACCTCTTTCTCGATACCATTGAATAAATAATAAATTACTTTCTTCTTTCGCCCTATAAGAGTAATTAACTCTCTTCCTGGTAAGCCGATTAACTAAATTATTCCAAATCTAGGTTTACCCTTACGACTACTAAAAAG
>NZ_JAOSIM010000015.1 GCF_030586805.1 Candidatus Phytoplasma fabacearum | reverse complement strand
ATTATTTGTAGTAGAGAATTAGCTCAGCTGGGAGAGCATCTGCCTTACAAGCAGGAGGTCGGGGGTTCGATCCCCTCATTCTCTACCAAACCAAAACTTCCAAATTATTATAATTTTTATTTGTGCCAAAATAGCTCAATTGGTAGAGCAACTGACTTGTAAGGGCGAAAAAGAGGCCTAAATATTAAGTAATTTAACCAATTACACGTTTTTGTGATAATGAAACGGCAGCGGATATCTGGTTTTGAGAACGAAAGAACACAAAATTATAGCAAGATATCAAAGTGTATTGAGACGAATCAGTTTAGTTAAAATGATTACGCGAGCTGATATGATCATGGATAATCTCTGAAATGAGACTAAGAGGAAAAGTGGAGTAATTCAGTAACTTATTGGTAAAACTGTATAAATCCCGATAAATCTGAGGCAATTTATACATAGATTACAAGTGTATAAATATTATCATTTACTTTAACTCAGAACCCACCAATTTTTAATAATGTTATATAACTATTTTTAGTTTTTATTGACATTAAAAAATTATTGGTTACCTCGCCTAAAATCATAGGTAAATATTTAGAGCAACTTTTATCATCCTAAACAAGAATAATAATATTCTTGCAAGGATAAAGCAGAATCATAGTAGTCGTGAGAAATTTAAGAATCAATTTGGAATATTTGATTAAACTGACTCACCAAGGAGCCAAGGAAAACTTGGTACAAGGCGAAAGAGGAAATTTTTGTGAAGATTTAGTTAATTTAAAATAATGTTTTATTATTATTTTCAAAATTATTGTTTTTAAATAATATCAAATGAATAAAGAGTTTTGATCTATCTAGATGGAGAAAAACTCAATAAATTATAAATTTTTAGACTAAATCAAATTATCACTTAAATAACCGCCGGATGCTGGGAAACTAGCTTGTCCGGTGGTGTGAGAGGCTTAACATAATAAAAATCTATCCAAAAAGATGAATAAACGTGTTAATTCTATCTCGATTCAGTAGGTTGCGGGTTCGATTCCTGCTTTTGGCACCAAACCAAAAAAAACGTCCCGTTAGCTCAGTTGGTAGAGCACTTGACTTTTAATCAAGGTGTCAAAGGTTCGAATCCTTTACGGGACACCATTTATAGATTTAATTTATTTAATTATTTTAAATTAGAATTTATAAAATATATTTTATATTTTTAAGGGCCCGAATGGTGGAATAGGTAGACACGTGGGACTTAAAATCCCATGACTTTATGTCGTGCCGGTTCAAGTCCGGCTTTGGGTACCATAAAACTAAAAAAGGGGTTTTAGCTCAGTTGGTAGAGCGCCTGTTTTGCACACAGGAGGTCAGCGGTTCGAATCCGCTAAGCTCCACCAGAAGTTTTTTGAAATGTATTGGATATTAATAATAATTTTAAAGGCGGTATAGCTCAGTTGGCTAGAGCACTCGGTTCATACCCGTGAGGTCAGGGGTTCAAATCCCTTTACCGCTACCATTAAATGTAATATTTAATGATATGAGTATGGACCTGTAGCTCAGTTGGTCAGAGCCACCGGCTCATAACCGGTTGGTCGTAGGTTCGAATCCTACCGGGTCCACCAAAGTATATTTTGGAGGAATACCCAAGTCCGGTTGAAGGGGCCAGTCTTGAAAACTGGAAGGTCTACAAAGACGCGGGGGTTCGAATCCCTCTTCCTCCGCCAATTATTTATTTTAAAGATCGCGGGATAGAGCAGTTTGGTAGCTCGTCGGGCTCATAATCCGAAGGTCGTAGGTTCGAATCCTACTCCCGCAACCAAAAATGATATGGTCCGATGGTGTAGTGGTTAACATGCTTGCCTGTCACGCAGGAGATCGCGGGTTCAATTCCCGTTCGGACCGCCAGTTTTGGCTCTGTAGCTCAGTCGGTAGAGCAGTGGCCTGAAGAGCCTCGTGTCGGCAGTTCGATTCTGCCCGGAGCCGCCATAATAATAATTTTTATTTTTGATTAGAAGAGAGTATAAAATTAAATTTGAAGTCAAAAATATTTTGTTTGAATAAAAATAATAATAAATCTTTATTTTGTAAAATTATATTATGTTTAGTTTTTATATTATTATTTATTGTTAATTTTAAATTTTTGATCGTTGAGGCGATGGAAAAACCATTAGAAACTTTGGAAACTATCGAATTGAAAACATTTTTGGATAAATCAGAAATTAAAAATTTTCCTAATTTAAAAACTTTTAAATCGGATAAGAATGTAGATGAAATTGAAGTGTCTAAGTTAGATGATAATGATAAATCCGAAATGGAAGTTTCTTTATTATCTCATGACAAGTTGTTATCTAATCAATTTTTTTTACTCAGTTGCAAACATGATTTAGGTTCTTTTTTTTCTAAACGAATGAGATTGTTTTATGCTTTAAAAAATGTTAGAACTGTGCCGTGCGCTTCTTTTTTTGAATGGTTTAATTTTAAACAAATTTTATTTGGTACTTTTGATGCTAATTTATCTAAGATAAATTGTTTATTTAAGTGTTTAAATTTATCAGGCCTTAAAGAAGAATTTATTGATGATAAATATGAAAAAGTTTCTTTGGTAGCTTTAGATTTTTATCGTTTATTAAAAAAAAATCCTAATTTAGGTTATTTTTATTTATCTCCTCAGGATTTAGATAAAGCAATTTCTATTAACATTTCTTTTTGTAATTGTCAAGTTAAAGGTTATTCAGTTTTAGAATTAATTCATGAAATTCTTAATCTCAGAGATGAAAATTTTGATGTAGATAATTTTCGAAAACATTTGGTTATTTATATTAAACATTTGATGGAAATTTCTGATTCTGATGAAGAATCGATGAAAATATCTATTAATAATTTATTAGAAAAAGTTCATGAATTAAATGATATTGATGAATTAGATCGTAATTTATTATTTAATGTATTATTGAGTTTTAGTCGTGTATTTATTCCAAGTTTTTTTGAAGTGAATTATTCCATTAATACTCAACGTATAAAACCTTTATATGAAATGAATTTAGATATTATAAATAATCCAGGACATAAGACTTTAGGTTTTTTATTAAAATTAGATAATAATGAACAATTAAGTGATTTTTACTTAAATTTTTATGAAATTTTTCAAGATGAAAATAATCTTGAACAAATTAAACTTATCGATCATTTATTAATTTTAAGAACAGATAAAAAACAACAAATTTTTTACAATTCTTTTTTTCATCATTTGAATATTAATGTTTTATATAAGAAAACTTTATCGATACATAAAAAAGCTTTTTTTAATGCGCGTTTAACTTTAAATTAAATAAATAATAAATAAAAAATTATAATTAATTATGGTCTTGATAAAATTTAAAACAATGGTAGGTATTTAATGAATAGTAAATTTAATTCAATTAGTTCTGATAGATTATCAGGCCATAATTTTTTGGTTTTTATAGAAATTGTTCGTGGTAGCAAAAAAAAATACGAATTAGACAAAGAAACTGGTTGTTTGATTTTAGATCGTTGTTTAAACACATCTTTTTGTTATCCAGCTAATTATGGATTTATCCCCTTAACTTTATGTGATGACAATGATCCTTTAGATGTTTTTGTTTTAACTCAAGAAATTTTAGATCCAATGGTATTAGTTGAATGTCGTCCTATCGGAGTTATTCGTATGTTAGATGATGATCAACAAGATGATAAAATTATTGCTGTTCCTGTAAAAGATTTGATGTTTCAAGAATATGTTAATTTGTCAGATATACCTAAATATTTGTTATTAGAAATAGAACATTTTTTGTTACATTATAAAGATTTAGAAAATAAAAAGATCAAAATTCAAAAAATAGAAGATTTGCAAGAAGCAATATCTGTTGTTGAAGCAGCTTTGTCGAAATATAATCATAGACAGTAAAATGAATTTTTTATTTTTATAAATTTTTTTCTGAAAAAATAATATCTAAATATTTTACATAAATAAATATATAAATTGTTTTTGATTTTGTTATTCGGGAATAATAAAAATTTATAATATTCCGATAAATATTTAAAAGAATATAATTAATTTAAAAAATATATATTTTTAAAAAATTTAATATTAATCAAGAAATTTTTCCGAATATTTCTCTAGTAAAAAATAATTAGCATTATAATGAATATTTGATGTTTTAAAGATTGACATTAGCATATAATAATATAAAAATATATAAATCAATTTTAAAAATAATATATAAAAATTGATTTAGGGGTTTGGTTAAATTTAAATAAATGATAGTATTTTTTAGGTATTTTATGAAGCAAAAAGTTATTTTTAATAAAAAAGCTAATTATGATTATTTTTTAGATAAAAAATATTCAGCTGGTATTCAACTTTTGGGTAATGAAGTGAAATCTATTCGTTTAGGTCAGGTTCATTTAGATAATTCTTATGTTTGCTTAGATAATAACGAATTATTTGTTATTAATATGAAAATTACTAAATATTCTTGTAGTAATGATTTTGATCATATTGATAATAGAAAAAAGAAACTTTTACTTAAAAAAAAAGAAATTTTACAAATTAAAAATAAAATAAAAACTCATAATTTTGTTTTAATTCCTATTAAAATATTTAATCAACATAATTTGTTTAAATTAGAAATCGCTTTAGCTCGTGGTAAAAAAAAATATGATAAACGTCAAGATTTAAAGCATAAAGATGAATTGATGTATACAAAAAAAATTTTAAAGGAATTTATTTGAATTAATTAACAGAAAATAAAAAAATTTTATATAAAAAAATAAAAAAATTCAAAAAATTAATTTTGAATTTTTTATTTTATTTTTTTATATAAATTATTTTAATTGTACAAATTCTTTGTTAGATTGGATTTGTGTTTTTTTACTAATTTTAAGTTTTAATAATCCGTTTTCTAATTTACCTTCAATATCTTTTACGCTAGTTAAATGTATAAAGTTATAGTTAAAGGTTCTTTCTATTTTGCCATAAAATCTTTCTTGATATAATATTTCACAATCAGAACAATTATCCATTAAACAACAAAAATCATTAGATGGATTATTTTCTTTGGTAGCATCTGAATCTTTTTTATTTACAGATTGTTTATTATTGTTTGTTTGCGGACAACGATTATCTGCTTCAATAGTTAAACGCCCTTCATTAACAGAAATTTTCACTTGTTCTTTAGTAAAACCTGGCAAATCCATAATAAGTAAATAATAATCTTGGCAATCCCATAAATCAGCTTTAGGTAATCTTTTATCTAAATCTAAAATTGTTGGAATGGATAATAAATCTTTAATTAATGACATACTATCTTTTATAAATCCTCCTATTATTAAATTTATGAAATTATTTTTTAATTGTAAATTTATACAATTGAATTTATTTTTAATAAATTTTCCAGTTTTATTCTAACAAATTTTTTTATTTAATTCAATAATATTTAATGATGTTATAATAGGATATGTATACGTTTAAATATGTTTTTGTTAAATTTAAATTTATATTTTCGATAGCATATTATTTTCTTGGTCACCAAAAAAGACCCTAAATATCGATTTATACTTAATTTAGAATAATTAAGATAATTGATCTCCAAGGAAAAAGATTATGGTAAGTCGAATGTAGAGAAACTTATTTGTCTGGTTTAGATGGGGGCTTGCGCAATATATAACTAAATGAAAAATTTTGTTATTAAAACTCAAAAAAATTTACCACCTATTAAGAAATAATTCTGGATAAACAAATCAATTATATGATTTACTCCGGGATATTTTTGATAAAATTTAATAATTGTATATACATATTGCAACAAAAACTAATAAAAAACCAATATTATTAATATATAATGTAGCATAGACGTTTTTTCAATTCGAAAAAAATTTAATAATTAAAAATATTTAAATAATCTAAATTTAAAAGAGGAATTTATCTAAATGGCAAATATTAAACAACAAAAAAAACGAATTATTACCAATAATAAACGTAGATTGCGTAATAGTGATTTTAAATCATCAACTAAAACTTATTTTAAGAAATTAAAAAATGCTAAAGATCTTCGCGAAGCTTCTTTGTATTATAGTATAGTTTGCAAAAAATTAGATAAAGGTTTATCTAAAGGCATTTATGTAGGTAATTATGTAAATAGAAAGAAAAAAAGCGCCGCTATTGCTTTAAATAACATTTATAATAGTTAATTTCGATCTTTGTTTTTTGAAAGTAAATTAAATTTTATTACAAATTTTATTTAATTAAATTGAGATACCATAAAGAGGTTTTTATAGGTTGTGTTAGATATCAAATTTATACTTAAAAATATAGACTTAGTGAAAAATAAACTTAAAAATCGATTTGTTAACGAAGATTTATTGGATAAATTAATTTTTTTATACAAATCTAAAAATCAATTTTTACAAAAAATTGAACGTATAAAATATTTTAAGAATCAATATTCTCGTCAGAAAACTAATAAATCATTAATTAAGTGCAATTCAGAAAGTATTCTAGATAGTGATGGTGATATCAATTATGAAGCAAATTTAAAAAAATTACAAATTAATTTGGCAACAATCGAAGAAGAAGTTATGAATATTTTAAATTGCTTACCTAATATTCCTCACGAAAGTGTTCCGATTGGAGATAGTGAATTGGATAATATAGAGGTATATCGTTCTATTATCAAACCACGTCATTATGATTTTGTTATAAAAGATCATCTTCAATTGGGGTTAAGTTTAAATATTTTAGATTTTCAAAAAGCTTCTAAAATTGTTGGTAGTAAATTTGTTGTTTTAAAAGGATTAGGAGCTCGTTTGGAAAGATCTTTAATCAATTTTATGATAGATAATCATATATCTAATAAATATTTTGAATTAATACCGCCTTTTATAGTAAATCAAAAATCTATGTTTGCTACAGGTCAATTGCCTAAATTTGCTCAAGATGTTTTTAAATTACAATCAAATAAATACGAATGGTATTTAAATCCAACAGCTGAAGTCCCTACTATTAATTTACATCGTCAAGAAATTTTGGATATTAAACGATTGCCTATTAAATATGTTAGCTACACCACTTGTTTTCGCGAGGAAGCTGGATCTTCTGGTAAAAATACTAAGGGAATTTGGAGACAGAAACAATTTAATAAGGTTGAATTAATTCAATTTGTAGAACCTAAAACATCTTATATGGTTTTAGAAGATATGTTAAAAGATGCTGCCGTTATTTTGGATAAATTGCAATTACCTTATCGTATTATGTTGTTATCAACTGGTGACTTAGGTTTTAGCATGAGTAAAACTTATGATATTGAAGTGTGGTTGCCTAGTCAACAAAAATATTGCGAAATAGCTTCTATTAGTAATGCAGAAGATTTTCAAGCTCGTAGAGCTAATATTAAGTTTAAAGCTCATTTACAAGATAAAGGTAAATTAGTTCATACTTTAAATGGTTCGGCTTTAGCTATAGGTAGAACTATGGCGGCAATTTTAGAAAATTATCAAAATAAAGATGGTAGTGTTAATGTACCTATAGTTTTACAAAAATATTTATCAACAGATATAATAAAAAATTAATTATTATTAAAAATCATTCTTGAGACATAATATAAAAATGTTATAAAAAAGGAATAATAAATTTATGATCGATTTTTACAAGAAATATTTTCAACATATTACTATTTGGCATTTGGTATGTCTTATAGGATTTTTTGGAATAATTATGTCTATGCATAATATATTTGACCAAATTATGAAACAACCTAATCATGTTATGGAATTGATAAATGTTTTAGAAAATCCGAAAAAAAATGTTAAAATTAAAGAGATTAAACCCAAAATAGTCCGTAGTATACCTACTTTATATGATTTACAAGTTAAAATAGTAGATACTTCTTATGATTTTATAGGCAAAGAAAAAATAATAATATATAATTCTGTATCTGATAAAATTTATCACAAAATTATCGATATTATCGCAGAAAAATCTAAAACTGATTCTTCTTATCAAACAATTTTAGAAAATCCTCAAACAGAACCTCCTTATTTCGGATTTGGTCCTTTGGTTGATGCTATTGGTTTTATCTTGCCTTTGATTAGTTGTTATTTATTATATTCTTTATTTAAATCTACTACTGCTAAATTTTTTGAACAAATGGGTGATAAATATATTGGTAAAAAAGAACAAGGCGATTTAGCAAGTAATGTTACTTTTCAAAATATAGCTGGTTTTTCTGAAGAAAAAATTGAAATGCAAGAAATTATTGATTTTTTAAAATATCCACAAAAATATAAAGATATGGGTGCTCGTATTCCTAAAGGGGTTTTGTTATCCGGACCTCCTGGTACTGGAAAAACTTTATTAGCTAAAGCTGTAGCAGGGGAAGCAGGAGTTGCTTTTTTTGCTACTTCTGGATCAGAATTTGTAGAAAAATATGTGGGTGTAGGAGCTTCTCGTGTGCGTAATTTATTTCAAAAAGCTTCTCAACATGCTCCTTGTATTATTTTTATTGATGAAGTAGAAGGTTTAGCTCATAAAAGAGGTGCCCGCAATCATCATTCGGAACATGATAATACTTTAAATCAATTATTAGTGGAATTGGATGGCTTTAACTCTAATACAGAAATTATTGTTATAGCTGCTACCAATAAACCAGAAGTGTTAGATTCAGCAATTTTAAGGCCTGGTAGATTTGACCGTCGTTTTACTATTAATTTACCAAGCGCAAGAGATCGTAGAGCTATTTTAGAATTACATGCTAAAAATAAACGTTTTAGTTCGGAAGTTAATTTAAGTGAAATTGCTGAAGAAACTATTGGATTTAGCGGAGCTCAATTAGAAGGTGTTTTGAATGAATCTGCTTTATTAGCGGTACGTCGTCGTAGTTTAACTATAGAACCTCAAGATGTTAATGAGGCTATCGATCGTATATTAATTGGTTCTACACGTAAAAAAGATTTTTTATCTAAAAAAGAAAAAAAATTAGTTGCATATCACGAAGCAGGTCATGGCGTTTTAGCTGTCGTTTTAGATAATATCGAAAAAGTTCGTAAAATTACTATTATTCCAAGAGGCTCTGCAGGTGGATATAATATTATTTCTCCTGATAGTGAAAGTTCTAATTTTAAGTCAAGAAAAAAATTAATTATTAATATTGCGATCTCTTTAGGTGGTCGAGCTGCAGAAGAAATTTTTTTAGATGATATTTCTAATGGAGCATATTCTGATTTTGATCGTGCTAGTCAAATTGCTAGAACAATGGTAATTAAATATGGAATGAGTAAAGTGGGTTTAGTTCAGTTTAGCGAATCTAAAAGAGATTTTTCAGATTCTAAAGCTTCGGAAATAGATTTAGAAGTTAAAAATATTATTAATGAATGTTATCAGTTAGCTAAACTAACTCTTTTAGAAAATAAATATTTTGTAAATAATTTAGTTAAGTATTTATTAAAAATAGAAACTTTAGTAACTAAAGACATTGAAGAGATATATTTGACAGGAAAATTAAGTTGGTTTGATCAGGAACAAAATGAAAATTTAGGTTATTTAAATGATCAAAATGATACTATTGAAACAAAATCAAATGATAAAAACAATTCAGATTTAATCAATAATAATGAATCTTCTGATGATAGTTCTGATACTAAAGAAACATCCGAAAATAAAGATTTATCCAAAAAATTTAATAATTAACAATAATTTCTTATTATAAATAAATAATTAAATTAATATGAATATAATTAAGATAAGAATTTATTAATTTCTGGACTTAGGATTTATGATAAAAAAATTTATTGTAGAAATAAAATTTAATGGGTTTCGTTTAGATGATTTTGTTACTAGTAAAATTGGTTTGACTAAAAATCAAGTTCACAAATTAATTGCTAATGATCAAGTATTGGTTAATAATGTTTTAGTTAAAAAGAGTAATATTTTAAAAAGTTGTGATTTAATTACGATAAATTTATCTACATTAATTGAAAAATCTAATTTTTTATTTCCTATTAATTTAAATTTAGAAATAATTTATGAAGATGATTGGGCGCCAAAGAGGCCTAAATATCGTGTGATTTTACCAATCACCAGTGCGATAAACACTGTAAGGCTAAGAACGGTTCTTGAATGGAAACTCTCAAGAATTACAGCAGTTCTTAAAAGCGGGTTGCGACGAAGTAGTTAGTCAAGAAGATACCGCCACCAAATGGTTCTAAGGATAAGCTTGTAATGGCCTAAGAAGGAAAGTAGATGTAATAGTAAAACCTGTTTCGCAAACTACTATAAGCGAGCAGTCCAGAGTCTATTAATATATATTTTAAGTATTGAATAGTTTATCAATTAACAAACCTGGAATCTCACCATTAACAAAATGGTTACTTCACCTAAGGAATCAAGGTAG
>NZ_JAOSIM010000014.1 GCF_030586805.1 Candidatus Phytoplasma fabacearum | reverse complement strand
GCGTTTCATTGATAAAATTTGTTTTTCTATCAAATATTACAAACAGCCCCCGTCCAAACGGTGCAAGCAAGTTTCCAAGCACACCGCTTTCCATAATTTATCCTTTTTCTAGGTTTAACTTCGTGTCACCACTGGTTAAATGTTTATTCTTGACCTTTTGTTCTTGTTTTAATATGTGTTGTTTTAAAGATTGGTCGTGAATCTTACTCATTGTCCAGAGAAGTTTCGATTTTAAGAACTCAAAATCATTTCTAGGTTTTACCTATTCCTTCTGCGGTCTCAACGAATAAACAATAAATTACTTTCTTCTTTCGCCCTATGAGAGTTATTACCTCTCTTCTTGGTAAGACGATTATCTAGCTTATTCCAAAACTAGGTTTACTCTTACGACTACTAAGAAGATTCTTTATCCTTAACCATCAGGGCTTTTAGATCCTGATTTGTAAATTTAATTACTTAGTTTTAGGATTCTCCAAGTTACACTAAATTTCTACCTTAATTCTTTAGGGGAAGTATCCTCTTAAAGAGGCTGATTCCAGGTTTTCTTATCTGATAAAAATACGGATAGATTATTGGCGTTTCTTTGATAGGATTGATCTTTCTACCAAATATTACCAACAGCCCCCGTCCAAACGGTGCGAGCAAGTTTCCAAGCACACCGCTTTCCATAATTTATCCCTTTTCGGGTTTAACTTCGTGTCACCACTGGTTAAATGTTTATTCTTGACCTTTTATTCTTTTCAAATATTCTAAGATCCCTCATTTGTTGGTTGGTCTTCTTACTACAAGGACAAACCTGACAAAGTACCATCATTTTTTAGTTCATCATCCTTCTCCAATGAGCATCTCTAATGGTTCCGACAGGGTGAATTTCCAGGGATTGATTTTCCAACTGGCAAACTTTTTACATTTTTGTGCGGTTAACCTGTCAGTTAATTTTATTCATCCTTTGAAAAGATTTGGATTGATAACTATTTCGGTTATTTCACCTTTATAGTTTTTCAACCTTTTAATTCTCCCCCAGGAGAAGTTATCCCATGATTCCACTTTTGTCTTTTTGGATTTTCAGTTGTATTCTATTCCTCATCCTCATGAAGGATTGAGTTTCTTCCAAACTCTAGCAATGGAAGTTTTCCATTTGTTCGTTAATGTCTTTAAACAACTGTATTCATTTATGTAATTTAAGTATGTTAGTTAACTCAAGTTCCTCGCCATACAGAAATATTGAATAATTCTTCAGAAAACTATTTTGTATGTCATAATGGTTTCCGATGGTTCCCGATGGACGAGGGTTTGTTCAGGTACCATCTTTCCTTTTTTTTTCAACCATAGTTTTTCTTGGGTCTAAATCCAAAACTCCATTCCGAAAAAAATGTTTTCAAAATAGGGAGTTAGGTATTATTCTATAAGCCTTTTGGATGATTCTATCTTGAATGGTAGGGATTCCGAGTGGTCTAGTTTTATCTTTTCCTTTCGGAATATGAACTCTTTTAACCAGTTTCGGGTTATATTGGTTGTGAACATATTTTTGGTGATATTTCGTTAATTTATTTAAGTCCATATCATCTATTATTCTCCCGTCAATTCCCAGTGTTTCTGCCCCCGTTATTGGTGGCAATCTGATAAAAAACGAGGTAGGTATTAATTAAGTTGTTCATTCCCCATTTGAGTTCTTGTTTTAATATGTGTTGTTTTAAAGATTGGTCGTGAATCTTATTCATTGTCCAGAGAAGTTTCGATTTTAAGAACTCAAAATCATTTTTCTAGGTTTTACCTATTCCTTCTGCGGTCTCAACGAATAAACAATAAATTACTTTCTTCTTTCGCCCTATGAGAGTTATTACCTCTCTTCTTGGTAAGACGATTAGCTAGCTTATTCCAAAACTAGGTTTACTCTTACGACTACTAAGAAGATTCTTTATCCTTAACCATCAGGGCTTTTAGATCCTGATTTGTAAATTTAATTACTTAGTTTTAGGATTCTCCCAGTTACTCTAAATATCAACCTTGGTTCCTTAGGGGAAGTAACCATTTATAAATGGTGAGATTCCAGGTTTGTTAAGTGATAAACTATCCAATACTAGTAGTATATATTGATAGCCTCTGGACTGTTCGCTTATAGTAGTTTTCGAGACAGGTTTGTTAATTACATCTTCTTTTGTCTTCTTAGGCCATTACAGGCTTATCCTTAGAACCATTTGGTGGCGGTATCTTCTTGACTAACTACTTCGTCGCAACCCGCTTTTAAGAACTGCTATAATTCTTGATGGTTTCCTTTCAAGAACTGTTCTTAGCCTTGCAGTGTTTATCGCACTGGTGATTGGTAAAATCACACGATATTTAGGTCTCTTGGGCGCCCCTACTAATTACATCATCTTATATATTAGTAGACTCTGGACTGTCCGATTACAGCAACTTACGAGACAGGTCTGAGAATTACATCAATTTTCCTTCTTAGGCCATTTCAGGCTTCTCCATGGAATTATTCGGTGGCGGAATCCTCTTGACTAATTTGCTTTTGTCGCAATCCGCTTTTATGGTCTGCTATAATCCGGCATTCTTTCGTTAGCCAGACCGACCATATCCTTTCAGGGTTTTATCGGCCCTAGCTATTGGTTAGATAGCAGGAAATTTAGGCATCTTTGGCGCCCGATGATATCTCGCGAATATCTTCTTTATTAACAATTTGTGGCATTTGATAATAATAAATAATTTCATCACCTCTTCAAATAAATATTGATCAAATTAGATAAAAACATCTTAATTAATATAATTAAAATAATTAAACCCTTAACAACAAAAATAAGAAAAGAAATTAATTTAACTATACTAATTATTTTAACATTAAAAAAGAAAATTTTATAAATATTTATCAAAAAAAGAAGTAATTTTCGATAATATTAAAAATAACAAAAGATTACTTAAGATAACATTAATAATAAACAAAATTAAACAATAAATAAAACAAATTAATAATAGTTTATCATTAACATTTCGCAAATTGAATAAATTAAATAACCAATCATACCATAAATTACCTAAAGATAATTGCATATTAGCATAAACCCAATAACTTGAAATAAAAAAACAAAAACTTCTCAAGAAATACACCAATAATAAACCAAAAAAAATATTTTTTTTATTTTTAGCAATAAATTTTTTTTTATCGATAAAAACTCCCACTAAACTTAATAATAAATCGGGTAAAATATAATCAAAAATACACGAAATTAATAATTGCATTTTAGTAAATAAAAATAATTGATCTAAAGATAATAAAAAATTATAACTTTTTATCAAATGAAAAGCTGAGTATAAACCACAAATTAATAAATGTGTTGAAAAATTATTATAAATACCTGATAAACATAAAATAACTAAAGAAAATTTAAATATTTGACCACCTAAATTTAAATTTAAAAAAGGAGTTAAAAATTTGCCAACTAAATCTATAAAAATAGCTAAAGACAGAAAATAACTTACTAAGATAACTTTACGTAATATAAAATTATTAGACAAGGTCATAAACATAAACACATATTAATTACAAATTACTTTATTAAAATATTGTAATTAATATTATTTCCTTTAAACTTTAAAAACTCCTTTGTAAATTAATTCTAATAAATAAATAAATGATGGATAAATCCTGGCTAATCCTAAACCTAAAAATACTCCTAAAAAAGTACCTAAAGTGATTCCTAAAAAGCCTTTTTTAAAACTAAAAATAAAAATACCTTGAATAATAAAAATTAACATAGATTTTAAACAAATAATAGTTTCTTCTGATTCTTGAGGATCATTCATTTGATATTGATATATTTGATGACTATCAAAAACATTAGACAAATTTATTTGATTATTTATGTAAACGATTCTATTATTTAATTTCCAAGAAACAATGAATACAAAAATTAAAATATTTAAAATATAAAAAAACATAATAAACCATTTTTTTTGCCAAAATTTACTATATATTAAATTTTCCCAAACAACATCCCATTTATTCTTGAACAAAATAAGTTATTACCTCCTATTTACTAAAATTATTATTAATCTAACATATCTAATTTTAATTTAAAAGCATTTTTAAAATTATAATTTAAAATATATTGATTATATTCATTATTCTTCGATTTTTTTTTACAAAAATTATTTAAATATTGAATATGTTCTATATAATCCAAATCACAATCTTGAAGCAATTGAACACGAGTTAAATCAAATACATTATCTAAAGCTCCAGCAAAAATCAATTTTTGCAATGATTCCTTATTTAAAACTTCCTTTAATCTAATTTTAAAATCATAAAAATTTTCAAATTTTTTTATAGAACGCTCTTTTATTAAAATATTAAATATTTCCGGAGCAATATCTTTAATAAAGTTTAAAGGTAAAAAGAGCTGATCATACAAAATTCGACAACTGCTAACATTACTATATAAAATATTAGGTTTTTGAATTTGAATATATTCTTTTATCTTTGATAACCATTTTTGAATAGTTATATAATCATAAGGATATTCTTCTAAATAAACCATACCAAAATAAAGCAAATAATTAGTTTTTAAATAAGCCATTCTATAACTAATCAAAGCATAAGCTGCGCCATGACTTTTATTAAAAATATAACTCGAAAATTGCGCAATATAATCATAAACTTTACTGGCTGATTCTACTGTTCTTCGATATAAAATACTTTGATCAATAAATCTTTTTTTTAAATTAAAGTTACCGGATTCAGAAGATTTAGCCATAATTTGTCTCATAAATAAATCTGCTTGTCCTAAATCATAACCTGCAAATTCTGAAGCTATCCTCATTATTTGTTCTTGATATAAAACTACACCATAAGTATCATATAATATTTTATCGACAACACTTATACCAGTAAAATTAAATTCCTTCTTGATTCTATTTTTTATATAAAGATCCACAAATTTTATAGCACCAGGTCTATTAAAAGATAAAACAGCAATTAAATCTTCAAATGTTTTTGGTTTGATAAGTTGTATAATTTTTATAGCAGAAACAGATTCTAATTGAAAAATATATTTAGTATCTCCTCGTTGTAACGTATTATAAGTATGAACATCGTTTAACAATATATTAAACCAATCAATTTTAATTTTTCCTATTTGTTCGATCAAATTTAAAATTTTATTAATTAAAAAAAGATTTCGTAAATTTAACAAATCTAATTTAATAAAACCTAATTTTTCTAACTGTTTATGATCGAATTGCAAACGATATAATATCACAGAATTATTAGAATTTTTTTGAATAGGTAAATGTTGAGATAAATCTGATTTAGTAATAACAAGTCCTGAAGGATGAGTGCCAACTAATCTAGGAATCCCTTTAATAACAGATGCGAATTTAGAACAAATGAATTTTATATCAATTTCAATACCAGTTTTTCGAATAAACTCTAAATCTATACGAAACAAATCTTCAGAATATTTTTGAAAAGTAATTAAATTAGCTATGTGTTCAATTCCGTATTTATCCACAAGATATCGCGATAACGTAACAACCTGATCATCAGGAACATCTATATCGATATCAGGAACAGTCGTTCTTTTGCAATTCAAAAATCTCTCAAAAAGCAAATTATATTTTAAAGGATCGATTTCAGTAATTCCTAAACAAAAACATAACAAAGAACCGACCGAAGAACCCCTTCCAGGACCTATTAAAATTTTATTATTTTTAGCGTATTTTATTAAATCAAAAACAATCAAAAAATAATCAACATAATTCATTTTTTTAATCAAAATTAATTCTTTTTGCAATTGTTGAATATAAAAAATATGTTTTTCTAAATTTATATTTTTTTGTAAATAATTTGTTAAAAAATAATTAGCTTTTTTACGTAAATACTCAAAATTATCACAAGATAAATCATGTTTAAACAAACATACATCAGAAGAAAAAACAATATTATAGTGAATCAATGATAAAAATTTTTCTAAATCAAGAAATAATTCAGAATCACTAATATTATAAAGTTGATAACGCTCTTGGATTTGCATTTCATCAATAAATTTCACATCTAACTCTATTTTTTCATCGATTCGATCATAATTAATAAATTTTCGATTCTCATTTTGAGATTTACTTATTTTACATAAACATTCATAAATTAATTTTTCTTCTGACAACAAATAATTAGTTTTATTAACCAAAACTACTTTTAAATTTAATTTTTTAACTATATTTAAAAAAACTCCGGCATAATCTTGTAATAAAAAAGATTGCAAAGAAAATCCAAAAAATAATTGTTTAATATGTATTTGAAAAAATCTTAAAGTTTCAAAAATAAAATTTTCATTTTCATAACTATTTAAATCTATAACTTTATCTTTTAAAATATTACATAAAAAAAAATCTAAATTAGATAAAATACCAAAAATACCATCTTGAAAATTTCGAAATTCCATTAAAGTAATTTTCTGATTTAATTGAATAAAATTTAAAATTTTAATTAAATTGCGAATGCCATTATTATCAAAAGCATAAACCAAAAAACTAATTTTAACATCACGATATTTTAAAAGATCAAAATAAATATAAATTTGCGCTCCTATAATAGGTTTAATTTTATATTCTCGACAAAACTTAATTAATTCCATCATTCCATATAAATTTTCAAAATCACTTAAAGCGACAAAATTATATTTACTTTCATATGCTTTTTTAACTAAAGATTCTACAGAATGAACACTTTGTTTAATGCTATAAAAACTTTGTAAATAAAAAACTCCTGTCATAAAATATTAAAACACTTTCTCACTACAATAACACATTATATTAAATTCGAACATAAATTATATATAAAACAATTTTGAAATCTAAACAAATAAATTACAATATAAGATAATTTTAATTAAAAATTTTTTTTAAATTTCGTTTATCATACTCTGTTTCAAAATGATTCAAAATATTAGCATTTTCATCATGATTTACTATTTGAAATTCGGCAAAATAAAAAGATTCCAAAAATATTATAATCATATACAAATTATATTCTTGAGTAGGCAAAAACGATTCTTGTTCTTGGAGATAATATAACAAATGTTCTTGTAAAAATTCAATATTAATTGTAATTTCCGACAATGAAAATTGTTCTATAATTTTATCAGCTAATTTAATAATATAAATATTGTCCATGTTTTCATAATCAATATCAGAATAAATCTGAGAATGATTCATAAGTTTTAAA
The DNA here is from genome assembly GCF_030586805.1 of Candidatus Phytoplasma fabacearum. Lineage (GTDB taxonomy): Bacteria > Bacillota_I > Bacilli_A > Acholeplasmatales > Acholeplasmataceae > Phytoplasma > Phytoplasma fabacearum. The sequence continues at coordinate 3,484 of NZ_JAOSIM010000014.1, read as the reverse complement.
AAATATAAAAATAATTTTTTTATTTTACAAAATAAAAATACATTGTTCATTATTATCAATCCTTCACTAATAAAATGGAACAACAAATTAATAATTAATTCTTGCAATATTGTAATAATGCCTATATTATTTTTTTAAATGAGGAAATAAAATTACATCACGAATATTAGAATTATCAGTTAATAGCATTATTAAACGATCTATTCCTATACCTAAACCACCAGTAGGAGGCATTCCGTATTCTAAAGCTTCTATAAAATCTTCATCCAATTCATGAGCTTCATCATTTCCTAATTGTTTTTGTAATATTTGCTCTTCGAAACGTTTTCTTTGTTCAATAGGATCATTTAATTCGCTAAAAGCATTTACCAATTCTTTACCAGCTACAAACAATTCAAATCTTTCTGTTAATTGTGGATTTTGCGGATTAACTTGAGCTAAAGGACTAATCTCTATAGGATAATTAAAAATAAAAGTAGGTTGAATCAAATTTGGTTCTACAAATTTTTCAAAAAAAGCAGCTATAATATGACCTTTTTTATAAAAATCTTCTACAGGAATATTATGTTTTTGAGCTAATTCTTGACATGATTCATAAGACATATTTTCATTAAAATCAATATTAGTTTTTTGTTTAATAATGTCTATCATATCATATTTATAAAAATGATTCAATTTAATCAAATTTCCTTGATAGTTAAATTCTAACTTACCTAAAAGTTTATAACAAACTTCTTTTAAACATTTTTCTACCAAATACATCATAGTATTCATATCAGCATAAGCTAAATAAGCTTCTATAGTTGTAAATTCAGGATTGTGACTAGCATCAATACCTTCGTTACGAAATACTTTGCCTATTTCATAGATAGCTTTCATACCACCAACAATTAATTTTTTTAAAGAAATTTCTGTAGCTATTCTTAAATAAAAATTGGCATTTAAAGTATTATGATAAGTAACAAAAGGTCTAGCGTTGGCTCCACCGACACAAGAGTTTAAGACAGCAGTTTCAACCTCTAAAAAATTTTCATTATTGAAAAAATCTCTAAGAAAACGAATAATTTTAGATCTATCCACGAAAGTTTTACGAGCTTGAGGATTAACAATTAAATCTAAATAACGTTTTTTACGCATTATTTCTTTATCCTGTAAACCTTTATATTTATCAGGAAGTGGTCGTAAACTTTTGCTTAACATTAACAATTTAAAAACTTTAATAGTTAATTCACCCATCTTAGTTTTAAACAATATACCTTTAACGCCAATAATATCCCCTAAATCAGACCAATTATAAATTTGAAACTCTTTTAGCGTAATAATATCACGTCGAACATAAATTTGTATATCAGATTCAAAATCACGTATATTAGCGAAACCAGCTTTACCTTGTATCCTTTTTAAAATAATTCTACCAGCAACAGAAACTACAATTTTAGATTGCTCTAATTGATTAGCTGTCCAAGATTGATATTGCAACAATAAAGAATTAATAGAGTTAGTTTCTATAAATTTATTACAAAAAGGTTCTATATTATTTTTCTTTAAATTATCTAATTTAACTCTTCTAATCGATTCTTGTTCTGTCATATCTTCTTTATTCATATAAATGTAAACTCCTACTTTGCAAATTATAACCCATAATATTATACTATTATATTTTTTGTTAATAATTGTATCGAATTATAAATAAATAAAAAAAGAATCTTTTTGAAAAAAGATTCTTACGATAAGAAAATAATGTGCATAAGCCATGTTCTGTTCTTATTTCATCAATAAGTGTGATCATTTATCTCTATTTTTGAAAATAGTATAAAAATTAATTTTTTCTTATAAAAAGGGGGAATATTAACTTTTATATGCCCCTACCTTTTTTTGGGTTGCTAGCTTGAGGGGTTTACCGCGTTTCACTTGATTATTTCTAATCAATTCGTCTCTGTGGCACTTTATTTTTACATTCATAAACTTATTATTTTATAAATAAATTCTTAGAACTTCAAAGCCGTCATTTAATACATTTAAATGCCTTAAGTTATTTTTTTCTTAAGCACAAACACTACATACATTTCCCAAGATACGGATAGATTATTGGCGTTTCTTTGATAGGATTGATCTTTCTACCAAATATTACCAACAGCCCCCGTCCAAACGGTGCGAGCAAGTTTCCAAGCACACCGCTTTCCATAATTTATCCCTTTTCGGGTTTAACTTCGTGTCACCACTGGTTAAATGTTTATTCTTGACCTTTTATTCTTTTCAAATATTCTAAGATCCCTCATTTGTTGGTTGGTCTTCTTACTACAAGGACAAACCTGACAAAGTACCATCATTTTTTAGTTCATCATCCTTCTCCAATGAGCATCTCTAATGGTTCCGACAGGGTGAATTTCCAGGGATTGATTTTCCAACTGGCAAACTTTTTACATTTTTGTGCGGTTAACCTGTCAGTTAATTAATCGCAAATAGTCAATGCCCTTGAATCTTGGTTTTATTGGCTTTATCGCGTCTAGTCCCAATTTCTTGAGTCTAAATCCAAAACTCCATTCCGAAAAAATGTTTTCAAAATAGGGAGTTAGGTATTATTCTATAAGCCTTTTGGATGATTCTATCTTGCATGGTAGGGATTCCGAGTGGTCTAGTTTTATCTTTTCCTTTCGGAATATGAACTCTTTTAACCAGTTTCGGGTTATATTGGTTGTGAACATATTTTTGGTGATATTTCATTAATTTATTTAAGTCTATATCATCTATTATTCTCCCATCAATTCCCAGTGTTTCTGCTCCCGTTATTGGTGGCAATCTGATGAAACTTGAGGTAGGTATTAATTAAGTTGTTCATTCCCCATTTGAGTTCTTGTTTTAATATGTGTTGTTTTAAAGATTGGTCGTGAATCTTACTCATTGTCCAGAGAAGTTTCGATTTTAAGAACTCAAAATCATTTCTAGGTTTTACCTATTCCTTCTGCGGTCTCAACGAATAAACAATAAATTACTTTCTTCTTTCGCCCTATGAGAGTTATTACCTCTCTTCTTGGTAAGACGATTATAATATATATATAGTATCTACAAAGATTATATTCTTTGAAGATTCATTTTTTTCAAGGCACGAACAGAAATAAAAACTTTTTTAACTTTTCCGTGATCATCAATAATTCGAATTTTTTGCAAATTAGCTTTCCATTTTCTTTTAGTAGCATTCATAGCATGACTACGTTTATTACCGCATAAAATAGCTTTGCCTGTTAAATAACATTTAGCCATTTAAAATTATTTACTCCTTTTTATCTATAATTAAAATATCATATATGGATAGATTATGTGCGTTTTAATAACTAAATTTATATTTCAGTTATCTAGTACAAATAGCCCCCATCCAAACCGGACAAGCAAGTTTCCCAGCATCCGGCTTTCCATAATTTATCAATAAACAATAAATTACTGACTTCTTTCGCCCTATCAAGGTGATTAACCTTGTTCCAGGGAG
>NZ_JAOSIM010000013.1 GCF_030586805.1 Candidatus Phytoplasma fabacearum | reverse complement strand
AGACGGTATCAAAATCCCAAAAATTTAAAAATACCACCATGAATAAATTAAAAAGCAATATTAACCATAACCAGTTAGGTAAGTATTATGCAAGCATGATGATTATCATCATAGAACTTATATGATCGGAATTAACAACTAATCAGTGGTGACACAACGTTAGTCCTCAGAAGAGGATAAATTATGGCAAGCCGGATGCTTGGAAACTTGCTTGTCCGGTTTAGATGGGGGCTATTTGTAATAGATAACTGTAACCGAATGACAAATAATTGTTATTGAAACGCAAATAATCTATCCATATATTTAGCTGTTATTAATAAACCGAGTAATTTGATAGTGCATCCTTCAGTGAGTTTTCGAGGTGTTACTTTAATTAATGGTTTATTATATCAACTTAAAGATTTTAGCAAAATGCCTTTGAGTGAACGCATGGGTATCATTCATCGTTTGGATAAAGATACTACAGGTTTGATTTTAGTTGGTAAAACGATAGAAGCGGTTGAGACAATGCAACAATTATTGCAAAATAAAGGTATTAAAAGGATATATTATGCTTTGATTGAAGGTTTTTTAGATAAAAAAGGAACTATTATTTTACCTATTAAAAGAGATTATCGTAATCCTTTGAAAATGTCTGTAACATCTCAAGGTAAAATGGCTATTACACATTTTACTACTTTAAAAAAATTTAATCATTATTCTCTTGTTGAACTTCAACTAGAAACAGGACGCACTCATCAAATTCGTGTGCATTTAAGTTATTTAAAACATCCTATTGTAGGAGATATTTTATATAATTCCAAAAAATATTCAGTTTCGTCTCAACTTTTACATGCTAAGCAATTATATTTTAATCATCCTTGGACAGGAAAAAAATTACAATTTGATATCCCTTTGCCTAAAAAATTTTCTGAATTTATCAAGTTTTTAGAATAATTTTTAGTTAAGAATTTTAATTATATTTAAACTATCCTGATATTGGATATTTTAAGTATAATTTTATTTTTTTTCGCAATATGTTAATTTAAGATTAAGTTTAAAATAATTTTTTTCGGAAAATTAGGAGAATTTTTTTATGTATTTACAAAACTTGCAAACCCAAATTACTAATATTTTAAATACAAAATTTAATATTAAGTCTATAATAAAATATTATGATAAAGATTTATCATGGGATTTTTATTTACCTTTATTTATCTATCGCGAACAATGGAATAACGATTTATTAAAGATCTTTAACGATTTTAAAGAAATTTTATTAAATTTATCAATAGTATCAGAAGTTCAATTAGATAATGGTTTTTTGAATATTAAATTACAAAGAGGTTTAATTAGTCAAAAAATTTTAAGTTCAATTTATAAATTATCTGAAAATTATGCTCAAAAAGAGATTAACAATCAGGTTATTATTTTAGATTATTCTTCTCCTAATATTGCGAAAAATTTTTCTATTGGACATTTACGTTCTACTATTATCGGCAATGCTTTAAAAAATATTTATCGAAAGTTAGGTTTTATAACTATTGGTATTAATCATTTAGGAGATTGGGGAACTCAATTTGGTCAAATGATTTTAGCTTATCAAAAATGGGGTAAAGAAGATTTGCTTTTGAATAATACTATCGATGAATTGCAAAAACTTTATATTTTGTTTCATGAAAAAGCTCAAAATGATACCACTCTTCATTTGGAAGCTAAAAATATTTTTAAAAAATTAGAAGAAAAAGATGAACAAATATTTAAATTATGGCGTTTATTTAGACGTATTTCTTTAAAAGAATTTCGAAAAATTTATAAATTATTAGGTATTTCATTTGATTTTTCTATAGGAGAATCTTTTTATCACCAAAAAGCTTTACGATTGGTTAAAAAATTATATCAACAAAAATTAATTATTTTTGATCAAAAAGCCTATATTTTTCCTTTAAAAAATACACCTTCAGCTTTAATTCAAAAAGATAATGGTAGTACTCTTTATTTAACTCGTGATATGGCTTGTTTATTGTATCGTATTAAAAAATTTAATTTTCAGAAAATGTTATATGTAGTAGGTAATGAACAAAAATTACATTATAAACAATTAATTGAAATTATGAAAAAAATGGGATATTCTTTTGATATTCAACATGTTAATTTTGGTTTAATTTGTTTAAATAAAATTAAAATTTCTACTCGAAAACACCAGGATTATAAATTAATAGATATTATTCATTATGCTCAAAAGAAGATTATAAAAATTATTGAGAATAGAAATAAAAATTTATCAAAAATAAATATAAGTAAAGTAGCGGAAAAAATCGCTATCGGCGCAATTGTTTTTAATGATTTAAAAAACGATCGTCATTTAAATATTGATTTTAATTTAGAAAATATGATTAAGTTTGAAGGAAATACAGGTCCTTATCTACAATATACTTTGGTGCGTTTAAAATCTATTATTTCTAAAATAAAATGTAATATTGAACTAGATAAATTGAATTGGTTATTTTTAACTAATTATTTTCAAAAAGATTATTATTTTATTATTGTTAAATTATTAGATGATTTTCCTGTGATTTTAGAAAAAATTATTCAAAATAATATGCCTAGTTTATTGGCTCGTTATTTATTTAAATTATCTCAACATACTAATTATTTATATGAAAAAGAAAAGATTTTAACTTCTCAATTCGAATTGCAACAAGGTCTTGTTTTATTGATTAAAAGTATTTGTATAGTTTTAGAAGAAGGATTAAAATTATTAGGAATTCCTATTGTAATCAAAATGTGAATTTATTATGATAATATAAGTTATGTTAAAAAATAAACATTAGTTTATATAAAAGTAAATTAATTGATAAATATTTTATATTTTCTTTTTTATAACATAGTAAAGAATTATTATAACTAAAAAAAGTTATATTAATTTTATAAATATTAATTAAATATATATATATATATATATATATATATTTAAATCTATTTTATGTTGTGTTGTTCATATGATTTATGAATATTTTGTAATATATGATAATTGATATAATAATCAATATTTTTTAAATTTAGATTTTTTTGAAATTTTTTGAAGTAATAGAGGCGATTAGTTAATATGATTTTTATTTTAATTAGTATTTTATTAGGAAGTTTAGGTATATTTTTATTGGTTAATTTTCGTATTTTGCAAAATAAAAAAATTATTGCTTTAATAATAAGCGTTTTTATAATAATTATATTATGGGTTATTATAAAATATTATCAAAAAAGTAGAAATAATTTAAATGAACAAAATAAACATATTTTGACTGCGGGTTTAACAGTTCCAGTACAAGAAGGTTTTGGTATATTTGGGCAAGGAGCTAATACTGTTGTTAACAGTCGCATTAGAGATTTATTGCACGAATATTTAATTAAAGCGTATCCTTTTAAAGAAAATAATATTATAAAAACAATTTATAAACCTTGTCTTTTGACTGCTATGCCGGAAAAAATAACAGAAGGTGAATTTGCAGGATATTATCAATGTTGTTTATCTCCGGGTATTAAATTTCATAATGGACGTATATTAAATAATCAAGATGTTATTGATAATTTTTTTTATAATAAAGAAACAGGTGGTGAACATTCTAGTGTTATTCAAGATATTAAACCAGATAATAATGATATAAATCGTTTTTTTATCCTTTTTACAGATGATCAAGATCCATTAAATTATCATCATTTAAGCAAAATACCTATTATTATTTTTGAAGGTGATAAAAACAAAATTCCTAATCGTCGAATTGGTTTAGGTGCTTTTCAATTAAAATATTTTGATAATAATAATATTCAATTAGATCGTTTTATTGATTATTATAGAAAAGATGATTATAGCGATAGCAATATCGAACAAATAAAATTTTGTTATATTCCTGATACTCAAACTATAAATATGCATCTTAAAAAAGGAGACATTGATATATCTTATCTTATTCTTGATAAAACTTCATCTAAAGATTTATCTCGATCTTCTGATTTGCAAATTATGACACCAGAATCACTCACTATAACATATTTATTTTTAAATTGCCAAAAATTATCAATTGAAGAACGTAAAAGCATTGTTGAAACATTAACTCCGGGAAAAAAACAACAATTTTTGGAACAATTAGGTGAGGATTCGGATCGTTATCAAATAGTTAATAGCATGTCAGATCCACGTATGATAGGTTATTTAGAAACACCTAATTTTGATAATTCTTGTGTAAGTCGAAGACCCGATACTAACAAATCCATAAGTTTTTTAAGTATTAATTCAACATCTCCTATTTCTTATCGTTATGCTAGTCGTATAACTGATTTTTTACAAAAAGAAGGATTTAATGTTAAGCACGAAATTAGAGAATTAAATGAATTAGCTAATCAAGGAGAAAAAGGTGATTTTGATATGTTAATGATTTCAGAAAATTTCGAAGATATTAATCCTTATTATGTTCTTAATTATTTTTTTGGTCCTAAAGACAAAGGAGGATCTATGTGTTGGCATCAATTATCAGATGATGAAGAAATTCTTCAAGGTTTAAATAATTTAAAATTAAATAGTGATAATAATGATTATGATCAGCAAGTTCGTAATTTGCATCAATTATTATTTAATAAATATGCTATTATTCCTTTATATTGTCAGAAATATTCTGAAATGGCTATTCGTAAGAATATAAAAAATTTTAATATTAATATACTTGGAAATCAAGATATAACTAAATTACGAAAAATTTAAATTAACTACATTTTTTAAATAAAAATTTTTCATTTTTAAGCTAATTGTGTGGTAGATCAAAGGAGCAGTTTAGATTAAATGTTTTTTCACAAATATTTTGTCAAAAAATTATTTTATGTTGGATTAATTTTTTTAATTGTTTCTATATTAATTTTTAGTGCTATGAAATTTTTTTCAGATCCTGTTATATCTTTGTTAGGTTATAAAAGTACTTTTCAACAACGAGAACAATTAAGAATTCAACTAGGATTAGATAAAACTTTTTTAGAACAATTTTGGAGTTATATTTATAAGATTATTTTTAAATGGGATTTTGGTCAATCTTATGCGTATCCACAAATTTCAGCTTTAAGTTTATTTATAAAATCTTTTAAAATAACTTTTACGATAACTTGTTTAAGTTGTTTAATAGCTTCATTAATAGGAATTTTTTTAGGTTATTTATCCGCTATAAATTTTAAAAGTAAAATAGATTATATTTTGATTTTTACCTCTATTTTGTTTATTTCTATGCCGAGTTTTATTATTGGTTTTTTATTACAATATTTTTTAGCTTTCTATTTAAATTTATTACCTATTTCAGGATTAGATCATATTAAATCATGGATTTTGCCTATTATTTCTTTAAGTTTGGTAGCAGTTTTTTCGATTTTTCGTATTGCTCGTGTTACTTTAATATCTGTTTCGGAACAACCTTTTGTTATAGCCGCTAGAGCAAAAGGTTTGTCTAACAAAAGAATTTGGTTTAAACATATATTAAAAAATTCTTTAATTCCGATTCTTACTCATGTTAGTTTAATTTTTAATTTTATGTTAAGTGGCGCTATTGTTTTGGAAAGTATTTTCAATTTAAATGGTTTAGGTTTATTAATGTTTAATTCTTTTAATCAAAGAGATCTTCCTGTTTTACAATGCTGCGTAATAATGTTATCTTTAGTTATTAGTTCGATTGGAATTTTAGTTGAATTGTTATGTTATTTTATTGATCCAACTTTTACTAAAAAGTAATTTTTTTTACATTTACAATAATTAGGAGGTATATTTTATTATTCAAAAAAAACAAAAAAAAATATTTTATTTTTTAAATTTTTTATGTAAAAAAAATAAAATTTTATTAGTTGGTTTGATTTTATTATTTTGTTTGTTGGGAATAACTTTTATTCTCCCTATGATTATTCCGAATAAAATTTCTATGTGGAATTTCATGTATGAATCTTTTTTGGAACCCGGATCTTATCATTGGATTGGAACAGATTCTTTAGGTCATGATGTTTTTTCTTATTTGCTTAGAGGAACTATGACATCTTTGTATATAGCTGTTATTTCTGTTTCCATTAGTTTTGTGATAGGAGGAATTTTAGGAATTTTAGGTGGTTATTTTTCAGGTTTTTGGGATATTATAACTAATTTTATTTGTGATTATTTAATTGTTTTTCCAGATTTTATTTTAGCATTTCTAATTATGTTTTTTTTAAAAACCGGACTTTATCAATTAATTATGGTTTTATCTATTTGTTATTTGCCAACATTTATTAAAAATATTAAAAATGCTACTATTAAAATAGCTCGTCAAGATTTTGTTAAAAACGCTTTGTCTTTAGGAGCTAGTCATATTTATATTATTCGTAAACATATTTTCCCTCATTTATTAACTACTTTGTTGATGAGAGTGGTTTTAAGTTTAAGTAGTGTTATTTTGGTAGCTTCTTCTTTTGGTTTTATTGGAATTGGTTTAGATAATTCTATCCCAGAATGGGGACTTTTATTGAGTCTTAATAAATCTTATATTTATGTCTATCCTAGATTATTCTTTTTTCCTATGATGTTTATTATTTTTACCAATTTAGCCTTTAATTTTATAGCAGAAGGTATTAATGAATTTATTGAATAAATTGCTTTATGTGACTGATAGATTCGTCTTTTTTCAAAGAAAGAGGTATTATTAAATAAATGGGTATAAAAAAATCTCAAATTTTATTTAAAGTTGAAAATTTGCATAAATCTTTTGTGATTAATAAAAGAATTTTTCAAGCAAATTATAATATTAATTTATCTATTTTTAAACAAGAAACTTTAAGTATTATAGGTGAATCAGGTTCAGGAAAATCTACTTTAGGTCAATTAATTATACAATTACAAAAGAATAATCACGGTAATATTTGGTATTTTCCTGAAAATGATTTAAATATTAATTTAAGCATGTTAAAACCTAGTCAAATGAAAATTTGGCGCCCCGATTTGCAAATTATTTTTCAAAATTCTTTTTCAGCTTTAAATCCTAAATTTAAAATTCGTGATATTATCGGAGAAGGTTTAATAATTCATCGAAAAGTTTTAGGTTATAAAGATCCTAATTATCGTCAACAAATTATAGATATTATGAATAAATGCGGATTATCTTTAGATTTGATGGAACGTTATCCGGCTGAATTAAGTGGAGGTCAAAGGCAAAGAGTAAACATAGCTAAAACATTAATTTTAAAACCTAAATTTGTAGTTTGTGATGAAATTGTTTCTGCATTAGATGTAACTGTGCAAAAACAAATTTTAGATCTTTTGAATGATTTTAAAACTAAATATAAAATTACTTATTTGTTTATTTCTCATGATTTAGGAGTGGCCCAATACATTAGTGATAGAATTGGAGTAATGTATCGAGGTCAATTAGTAGAATTAGCTCCTACAAAAGAAATTTTTCAAAAACCTATGCATTTTTATACTAAATCATTATTAAATGCGATTCCTCGTATTCCTTATTATGAAAAATAATGTTAAATTTTTTTAATAATAATTAATAATTATTGTAATTAATATAATTCAAAGCGATTTAAATTGATAAAATGCTATAATAAATAGAATTTTTCTTATAAATATGCGAGAATATTTTAACTAATTAAACAATTTTAAAAAAAGTTATAGTTGTTTTATTTATATCTATTATTAAGGGATGATATAATATGAATTTGTTACAAGTAAAAGATTTACACACTTATTTTCAATCTGAAAATTCCTTGGTTAAAGCAGTTAGAGGAGTTAGTTTTGAAGTAAAAGAACAAGAAACTTTGGCTATTATAGGTGAATCTGGTTCTGGAAAAAGTCAAATTGCTTTATCGATTTTAAAACTTTTCCAAAATAATCAAACAATTGTTAAAGGGCAAATTATTTTTAATCAAGAAGTAATTTCTGATTTTGATGAACATCAAATGCGTAAAATCCGTGGCCAAGAAATTAGTATTATTTTTCAAGATCCCGTTTCAAGTTTAAATCCTTTATTAAAAATAAAGACACAAATTTTTGAAATTTTAAAATTGCGTAAAGGGATATATGGGCAACAAGCTTTTCTTCAATCTATACAGTTACTAAAGCAAGTAGAGATTTCCGATCCTTATAAAATTTTGGAATCTTATCCATATCAACTATCTGGAGGATTATGCCAAAGAATATCTATAGCTATTTCTTTGATTTCTCGTCCGAAATTGTTAATTGCAGATGAGCCTACTACTGCTATAGATGTTATAGTTCAACAAGAAATTTTAAATTTAATTAAAGATATGCAAAGAAAATATAATATGTCTATGATTTTTATTACACATGATTTAAGTATTGTAGCTTCTTTAGTAAAAAATATTATTGTTTTATATAAAGGTATGGTTATTGAAAAAGCTCCTTGTGAAAAAATTTTTAGTAATCCTATACATCCTTACACTAAAAAATTATTAAATGACTTTTTATCAACTAGCATTTATCGTTCTCATATTAAACTTAACGAAAATATTTATGACGCTGAAAATGATATTTTTGATTTTCGTAATTTCAAAAATTATGCAGAACCAGATTTAGATTTATATCAAGTGTCTGATGAACATTTTATTAGTTGTACTTTAAAAAAATAATTTTTATTTAATTAAAAGTTTATTTTTTAATTTTTTATTGTTTTTTTATTTTTAAGAAAGTCTTATAAATAGTATGTTTTTAGTATGTAAAAATATAACTAAAATATTTAAATCTAAAAAAAATTTTATTTCTGTTTTAGAATCTATTAATTTTTCTTTACCCTCTAAAGGTTTAGTTTTTATTATAGGAAAATCTGGTAGCGGAAAAACTACTTTAATGAATATATTAGGTGGTTTAGAAACAAATACTAACGGAGATGTTTGGTTTAAAAATAAATCTTTATCAAATTTAAGTGAAAATGAATTAAGTAATTACAGAAATCAATCAGTTGGTTTTATTTTTCAAAATTTTAATTTAATCAATGATTTAACAGTATTTCAAAATATAGCTATTGCTTTAGAATTGCAAAATAGACCAGTCGACGATATATTGATTAATAATATTCTCGATTTAGTGGATTTAAATGGTTTTGGTAAACGTGATGTTAAAGAATTATCAGGAGGTCAAAAACAACGAGTATCTATTGCAAGAGCTATAATTAAGGAACCTGATTTTTTATTAGCTGATGAGCCTACAGGCTCTTTAGACAGTATTACTGAAAAACAAATATTAGAGTTATTTAAAAAAATTTCTAATCAAAAATTAATTATTTTAGTTTCACATAATTTAGAAATAGCCTATAATTACGCAGATCGCATTATTGAAATAAAAGATGGTAAAATTATTAAAGATAATATTAGAAATTCTCAAAATATTTTTATTGATGTTTTAAATTGTAATAAAAATAATCAAGAATCAATTAATAATAAATCTATTAATTTTCTAAAAACAACTTTTAAATTATTTTCAAGATCATCTTTTTGTATGGCTTTGAATCATATGAAGTTAAAAATTGTTTCTTTATTTTTTAATATTATATTAACCACTATTTTTTTCGCTTTATTAGGATTAATATTAGCTATGTATTTTTATCAGTCTCCTCAGGTCATTAAATCAATTTTTAAAAATAATTATGAGCAAAATTTTATTTTTACTAAAGGTTTAGATGATAAAAATATTATGTTGCCAATTACTTGGAATGAGTTTGATTCTTTGAAACGAAAAAATCCAAAAATTAATTTACAACCAATAATAAGTGTTTGCTATTGGAAAAATTTATTATTTAATAAGTTAACAGAAGACAATAATTATCTAAATTTTAATTTATTTTATAATAATAAAATTTTGTTTGATTTGTTAGAAACATCTGAGAGTGAAAAATTTTGGAAAGCTATTGGTTACCAAAAACCAATGAATTTTGATAAAAATAAAATTTATGTCTCTCGCCATTTAGACGAATTTTTAAAATCTTGTGCCAAACCAGATATTATTTATAATCAATCCTCATTATTTAATGAATTATTAGATATTATATTAAATAAACCTAGAGAATTAATTGAAACCGTAAATGAAAATCAATATTTGATTCGTTTTCAGTATTATAATAATTTTCACCAAAAACAATATAAATTATTACAAAATAATAAGCAAAAATTTTTACATACTATTAAATTATTGTTTTTAGATCAATATTATGAAGAAGAAGAAGAATTTGGTAACAAAAATATAGTTTTATTGCCTAAATCAATAATAAATAAAATTATAACTTCGGAAATAATGCAAAAAGGTTATGAAGAAAACAAAATTTTTAATTTTTTTAAAATAATAGGTTGCACTCAAAATTTATCTCACAATGAAATAAATGATTTGGTTGATGATTATCATTATTGTTTTGAAATGAATAATAATCAAAACAATAACTTTCGACAAAAAAAAATAAATTTTATTTTATCAAGAACCCCTTTTATAAGGTTGTTTAATACAATTGATCAGGGAATATTGCAATTAGCTTTGCCATATGTTTTTGGAATAGCTTGTTTATTAGCTATTTTTGTTGCAATTATGATAATTATTTTTACAAACAATTCTATTAAACTAAGATATAGGGATATAGGAATTTTGAAAGCTCTTGGAGCTGGAAAAATTTATATTTTATCTATTTTTTTAACAGAAATTGCAATAATTTTTTTCATTAATTTGATTTTATCTTCGGTTGTAATAAAATTCTTTTTATTTCAAATTAATAATTGGTTTATTTCTTATTTTTCTATTCCTATATTAATTTCCAATTTGCGAGTTTATATATATGTTTTTGCGTTGGGATTGATTTTTTATTTATTAAGTACTTTTATTCAAATTATAAAAATTATTTTTAAAAAACCTATTGATATTATTAATGAAAAATAAATTACGTATCTATATATATATAATAATTTTAATATTAAATTAAAGTTTATTAAAAAAACGAAAATTTTTTATTAAAAAAATAAATTTATGTTGACATTTCGCCAAAGTTCATACATTATTATTATTGGTGTCGGTTATTTTTGTATTATTTTTAATGATAATAATGATTTTACTCATTTTTAAAATTTTAAGATTAATTTTTAATAATAAAGATTGTTTTTGATTAAAAAAATAATTTTTGTAAATAATTAATATTTGAGTTGAATTAATTTTTGTTTGTTAATAAACTTTATAGATAAATTTTATAAATAATTCAAATGTAAACAGGAGCGATTAATTGATGAATAATCAAGAATTAGCGTTAAAATTGCATGCGCAAAAAAAAGGGAAATTAGCTACAGTATCTAAAGTAGAAATTAATAATTTAAAAGAATTAGCACTTGTTTATACTCCAGGAGTGGCAGAGCCATGTTTAAAAATTAAAGATAATCCTCAAGATGTATATAAATATACTTCTAAAGGTAATAATGTTGCAGTTATTAGCAATGGCACAGCAGTGTTAGGTTTAGGAAATATTGGCGCTTTAGCTTCTATTCCTGTAATGGAAGGTAAAGCTGTTTTATTGAAGAAATTTGCCAATATTGATTCGTATCCTATTTGTATTGATTCTGAAGATCCTGATGAAATGATTAATATTATTAGCAAAATTTCTTCTGTTTTTGGTGCTATTAATTTGGAAGATATTAAAGCTCCTGAGTGTTTTGAAATCGAAGAAAAATTAAAACAAAAATTATCAATTCCTGTTTTTCATGATGATCAACATGGAACGGCTATTGCTGTTTCTGCGGGTTTAATTAATGCTTTAAAAGTTGTTAATAAAAAGATATCTGAAGCGGAAATAGTTATTTTAGGAGCAGGAGCAGCAGGTACAGCTATTGCGAAGTTATTACTTTTATTAAAGCCTAAAAATATTGTATTAGTAGATAAAAATGGAGCAATTAATTCTAAAGATACAGAATTATTAAATGCAAATCAACAAAAATTGGCACAAATAACTAATTTTTATAATGAAACCGGTAATTTAACTGAAATTATTAAAAATAAAGATGTTTTTATTGGTGTTTCTAAATCTAATTTATTAACTTCTGAAATGGTAGCTAGTATGAATAAGGATGCAATTGTATTTGCTTTAGCTAATCCAATACCAGAAATTATGCCTTTAGAAGCTAAAAAAGGTAATGCTCGTATTGTAGCAACAGGACGTTCAGATTTTCCTAATCAAATTAATAATTTATTAGTTTTTCCAGGAATTTTTCGTGGAGCTTTAGATAGCAAAGTTACTCAAATTACAGAAGAAATGAAGTTAGCTGCTGTTTATGCTTTAGCATCTATTATTCCTGATTCTGAATTAACTGAAGAAAATATTTTACCTTCTATATTTAATCCTGAATGTACTCAGGCTATTGTTAAAGCTATAAAAAAAATGAGTAATGTTATAATTGATTAAAATATATTTCTGAAAATAGTAAATTAATAAATTTATATTTATTTATCCGCAAAAGATGCTCATAATTCCGCTATTTAACGCATAGCCTAGAGTGATAATCTCTAGAGGTCACGTAAA
Source organism: Candidatus Phytoplasma fabacearum (assembly GCF_030586805.1). Taxonomy (GTDB): domain Bacteria; phylum Bacillota_I; class Bacilli_A; order Acholeplasmatales; family Acholeplasmataceae; genus Phytoplasma; species Phytoplasma fabacearum. Next base: position 57 of record NZ_JAOSIM010000013.1, on the reverse strand, counting down.
CACTGCAAGGTGGGCTTGATCAACTAGTTCGAAAGAAGAGTTGATAACAGCAAAAGC
>NZ_JAOSIM010000012.1 GCF_030586805.1 Candidatus Phytoplasma fabacearum | reverse complement strand
TCGGGTTAGCCTTAAATATTCCAATTTGAGGATGAAACCGACGACTACTCTAAGTTTCGCTTTTCCCTTGAGCCTAGCGCTGCTAGTTTTAACCTTAAGTAGGTGCTTTTAGGGAGATCAAAGTTACTCATAAATTCTACGTGCAGTTTTAGGTACGGTTTACGTTTTATCTTTAAATAAATATTTTTAAATCTTTAAAACGTTTTTTGTTCTCTAATTTCCATTAAAGGATTGACTAGGGAATAATCTTAATTTGAGAAAGATTATCAAATTAAGCGTCTTAGAGCTCTTAGCTTAATATGGATAGATTATTTGAGTTTCGATCTAAGAATTTATCTTTCTGATAGCTATTACAAATAGCCCCCCTCCAAACCGGACAAGCAAGTTTCCCAGCATCCGGCTTTCCATAATTTATCAATAAACAATAAATTACTGACTTCTTTCGCCCTATCAAGGTCGTTAACCTTGTTCCAGGGAGGACAATTCTCTTTATCATTCCAGATCAAGTTTTACTCCTCCGACTACTAAGAAGTTGCTTTATCCTTAGAACCATTTGGTGGCGGTATCTTCTTGACTAACTACTTCGTCGCAACCCGCTTTTAAGAACTGCTGTAATTCCTGAGAGTTTCCATTCAAGAATCATTCTTAGCCTTACAAGTGTTTATCGCACTGGCAATTGGTAAAATGACACAATATTTAGGGCCTCTTTGGTGCCCATAATAAGCTATTGAGGTTTATTTTATTACAACATTTTAACCGTTTAGGGATTTTCACCTTTTCCATGACTGCTGACCTTGCGAATGCTTTTGAAATCATTTTTTCTCACAACGCTTTCATGCTTTTGCTGTTGTCCATTGCTTTTTCAAGCGAATTGACCAAGCCCATCTTGCGATTTTTATGTGGTCTCATAGTATTATCCCGACTATGATAGTACGTTAATCTATTGAATTTATGGTATCTTTTGCGCACTCTTTCTAAATATAATTTTTTTAAATATACCATACATAATAAAAAATGTATAGCCATATATAAGTATACATAATTTTTATATTTTTATTATTTGAGAAAATACTTTAAGCAGGATTAAGATTATATTATGATAAAAATACTTTTTTCTAGTCATAAACAATAATGTTATATTTTAGTTAAAATTTTTAATAGATATAAATTAAAATTAAAATTTTTTTAATAAAAATAATTTTTTTAAATTTTATAATATTGATGATAATTAATATAAAAAAAATTTTATTTTCATACTATATTGTTGTTTATTATATTTTTTTTGTTATACTTTCTATTTCAATATATTGTCTTATTTTGTATTCTTTATTATTAAAATTTTTTATTTAAAATTTAAGAAATAAACAAAATATCTTTAAAAAATATGATTGGGATTACAAATAATTTAAGATATCTTTCTAAATTTATATTTATATTATTGTTTCATAAAAAATAATTTTACGAAATCAAAATATTATTTTGATTTTAAAAACATATAAGTTCAAGAATTAAAAATTTATTATTGACTTTTTTTAAAACATCAGATAGAGAGAAATGAAATTTTTTATTTCATTTTAAAAAAATGAAAAAAAATAGAAAATAATAATAATTTTAATTTTTTATATATTTTGATAATATTATTTAATAAATTATTTGTTCCTAAATATTATAGAAATAATTTTGGAATTTATTTAAATGATTTTTTCATAAAAGATTATAAAATTTAATAATATAAGAATTTTTGAAAATTATTATAATATAATTGCTAGTGGGAAAAAATTAAATTATAATAACAGAAATATTTTTTTGAATATTTGTTAAGAATTATTTTTTCTATTGAATTCAATTAAATATAATTGTGTAAAAATTATAATTTTAACTTATTTAAATTTATTCAAAATGTTTAATTATTTTGATGTTATTTTTTATTAATCCTTATCCATATTAATTTATTATTTTTGGTATCAAAATTAAAAAAATTGTTCTGTAATAAGTAAAATTTTGTTTAAATTGTAAAAATATTTGAATTATTTATAGAAATAATTTATTATTCATTATTATAAAAATTATAATTGAGATTTTATATTTTATTTATTTTCATCAATATTTGACGATTTAATAATATTTCGAGTAATTATCTAAATATCTTCTTTATATTTATAATTAATATTGTTTATTTTTGCTAGTTTTTCGAAGAATCAATAATAATTTATTTTTATTTTAAAATTAAAATTGAATTAGTATTATAATTATTTCTTAAAAAATGATGATTATTATCATTATTATTTCTCTGATAAGTAAAAAGTAATATTTATTATTTAATATTATTTAATAAATATTTATAATATAAGAAATTATAAATAATTTTTTATGCATTTAAAATAATTCAACAATTTTAGATTTATTAAAATTTAATTTTTGCTTAAAAAATCTAAATAAAAATTAAAATAAATTTATTTTTTCAAAAACAATTATTTCCTAATTTTAATTTCTTTATTATCAATTATCAAGTTAAAGAAATAAAAAAAAGGAGACTTAAAAATGGTTAAATTAAAAAAAATAATTAAAACAATTAATATTGGTTTATTAATTGTATTATTGTTATTGATTATAAATATAAATATTCATTTTTTGATGGCTTTTACAAGTAATAAAGATATGATCTATAAAACTAATAATATGAATATTCATAATATTTATTTAGAAAAAGAAGAAGATATATCGAATTATTTAATAAATTTTAATTGTTATGAATGTTTTAGTCCTTTGGTTTTAGATTATCCTTGCTATAATGGAGAAAATATTAAATATGATCTTATTTGGACAATTAAAAATCCTCCTTTTAAACAATTAGGCCCTAATGAATATAAATTAATGTGTGTTTTTTTTGATAAAGGAAAGAGAGATAAAAAAGATGATACTTATTCTTTAGAAGATTTGCAATATATGAGTAATGGAGCTTCTAATATGTATATTTTTTGGTTAAAAAAATTAATTATTAGAAATGAAGTTAAAAAAAATATACAAAATATAAAACAAACAATATTTAATCGATTAGAAATTGAATTTCAAAAAAAGATAATAGCAGAAATGAATGAAAAATTAAATTTATTGAAAAAAGAAAAAAAAGATTTTAAATTTAAATTTTTAGTTCAACAATCAGAAATATTACAACTTCAAGCAGAAAAAAAAATCTTAGAAAATAATCTTAAATTAAAAATGCAAGAGTTTTTAAATAGTCAAAAAATAACTGAAATTGAAATAACTAATTTAAAAAAAGAAATTAAAAATATTCAAACAAAATTAGAAATTAAAAATCAAGCAAATAGTAATCAAAATCAAAAAATAGAAGAACTAAAAATGAAATTAAATTTATTGAAAATAGAAATCGAAAAAACTAAAAACGAAAAAAATAAATATCAGTATATGACACAATCTCTTGAACAAAAACAAAATACTTTTTCGGGAATTTTTGATTTGTTTTATAAAAAAGTTTTTAAATAATTAAAAAAATAAAGAATTTTTATCCCCTAATACTCTTAATCATAATTAAGAGTTTGCTTTTTGAATAAAGATTTTTTTGAATCTTCATATATTTGCAAAAGTTTTTTTGAACATTATAAAATATAAAGATGTACATGATAATAATTGGTTGTAGGTAGGTATAAACAAAATATCGTATTATGTATGAATGGCTATCTTCAGATAACTCATCAACAAATACGCAACATCCAAGAATTTAATAAATAAAAAATGAATAAAAAATAAACAACTAAATATTGTTGATACCAGTTTATTCCTTGTGATAAAGTAAATTATAGTAATCCGTATGTTAGGAAATTTGCTTATCTGTTGTTTTAGATGGGGGCGTTTGTGATAGATAATTGAATGACAAGCCCTGTTATTTTTAAAAAATACTTATAAAAATAAGTTAAATTATATAAATTTATGACTTTTATAAACTTTTTAATATATAAATTGATTTTATAAATTAATTTAAGGAAAATAAATAAAATATGAATAATATCAATTATTTAAAACAAAAAAATTTTTTATTAAAAATTAATTTATTTCTTTCGATTTTTTTAGCATTATTTTTTATTGTAATACAAATAATAATATTATTTTCGCTGTGAATAATAATTGAACATATCATAGTATTTCTAATTATTCTACAAATTATAATGATCCATTGCAAAATTTATTGTCTTAAGCGAATAATTTTAATTATCGTATTAATAATTATTTTGAAAATACAGAAAATGTTTAATTATCTTATTTATTTAATCAATTAATAAAAATAAATAAACAAATAATAATGTATCAAAAATCACAATTAAAAAAAATCCAATTAATGAATTTAGAACTTAATTTAATAAAAATAAAAAAATTAGACCAAGAATATTCCGAAATGACTCAAAAAATGTTTTCTATTTGTTATTTTTAATAATATAACTTCATTATATGTTTCATCATATAAAATATTGTTATTACAAGATATTAAAATTAAAATGAATAACAACCGACAACAATTATTTAGATTATTCTATCAAAAATTATATAACAATCCAATAATAAAACAATGAAAGTTTATTTAAGAATATAATTATTTAATGTATATAATTATTATATTAACTAAAAGATTTAAATTGATTCAACTTTAAAGGTAAAATTCATAAATTATTAAGTTTTTAAAAAGGGCGCCAAAGAGGCCTAAATTTCTTGCTATCTAACCAATAGCCAGAGCCGATAAACTCTGAGTGGGTATGGTCGGTTTGATAAACGAAAGAATATCAAATTACAGCAGACCATAAAAGCGGGTTGCGACGAAAGCAAATTAGTCAAGAGGATTCCGCCACCAAATAATTCTATGGAGAAGCCTGAGATGGCCTAAGAAGGAAAATTGATGTAATTGTTAAACCTGTTCCGGAAGTTGCTGAAACGGACAGTCCAGAGTCTACTAATATAAGCTTCAAGTATTGAGTAGTTTATCAAAGAAAGAAACCTGGAATCAGCCTCCAAAAGAGGATACTTCCCCTAAAGAATTAAGGTAGAAATTTAGTGTAACTTGGAGAATCCTAAAACTAAGTAATTAAGTTTACTAATCCGGAAATAAAAGTCTGGATGGTCAAGGATAAAGAATCTTTTTAGTAGTCGTAAGGGTAAACCTAGATTTGGAATAATTTAGTTAATCGGCTTACCAGGAAGAGAGTTAATTACTCTTATAGGGCGAAAAAAGAAAGTAATTTATTATTTATTCAATGGTATCGAGAAAGAGGTTGATATATTGTGTCAACAACGGTTTCACCAGAAACTAAACTTTTCACGAACATCGAATAGAATTCAATATTGTTCATCAAATGGCTACTCTCTGAAAAGAGAACTCCAGCAGGGAATGAATAAACTTAATATAGGGTCAACTTGGGGGGATTTCTTATCTTAATAAAAGGGAAACCCAATACGAACCATGGAATGTTTACTCTTGGGACAAAAATTTCTTAAGATAATAAATTAATTTAACCATATTTTTTTATTTTTAAATCTTTTTTAAAATTGCCTTTTTAAAAATAAATTAGAAGTTTTTAATTAGATAAATTTATTTATGCATTGTATATAAATTTCAAACAGAAAGTTATTCTTATAATTGTTCATAAATAATTAAATTTTAATAATTTTAGAAAACGATTTTTTCTTGATTAGCTTAATTTATATTATTTATGATATTGTTGACTTATAAATAAAATTATAATTCGTTAAGAATGTAGATTTGAAAAATTTTTGTTCTTAAAAAATAGATCTCTATTTTTATTAACTATAGTAAAAATTATTTTTAAATTTATAAGAAATATACTTTTTAATCTATAAATAATATATTATTGTGCATTTTAATGATAAAATTTATATTTTGATTATTTACTAAAAAACTCTCCTTCTAAAAATTTCTGGTTGAGCATTTTTCCGTTATTCGAATTGTTATAATTTATATTTAATGTTTAATAATTCTATAATTATATTTATACTCTTTTTATAAAAATTAGGATTTTTTTATTTTCATTATTTGGTGTTTATTAATATAACATAGATTATTTATATTAAATATTCGCTATTAATACATTCGTGTATATCTATTTTTTATTTATTAACTAAAAAATATTTTTAATAAAAAAACTTGCCCTTTGTTTATTTTTAAGTTATTATAGAGTTAATAATCACTTAATATTAAAAAATATTAAAACTTTTTATTTAAAAATTAAAAAACAAATTTTAATACTATAAATTATATTTTTTTTAAAATTAAAATTATTGAAAGATTTTTTTAAAAAGATTTGAAATATGGTCATAATAAAAATATGTCTTTAAAAATGCAAAAAATTCAAATTAACAATCTTTTGTTAACTAAAATTATTAACTTTCCTCAGAAATCTGGTTGTTATTTATTTAAAAATTGTTATAATGATATAATTTATATTGGAAAAGCCAAAAATTTATTTTTAAGAATTAAAAGTTATTTTTATTCTAAAAATCATAATTCCAAAACTTTTAATTTGGTTAATGAAATATGTGATGTTGAATATATTATTACTAATAACGAATTAGAAGCTTTTATTTTAGAAGCTAATTTAATTAAAAAACATATTCCGAAATATAATTTTAAATTGTTAGATGATAAAAATTATGCTTATATTGAAATTACTAACGAAATACATCCGCGTTTAAAAATTTCTTATTATAAAAATATTCCTCAAAATGCTACAATATTTGGCCCTTATCCTTATAATAATAGTATGAAAGAAACAGTTCGTTTATTACATAAAATTTATCCTTTAAGACGTTGCCAACCTATTCCTAAAAAACCTTGTCATTATTATCAAATTAATGAATGCTTAGGTCCTTGTTGTCCTGAAAATAAATCTATTGATTATTCTATAAATATTAAAGGAATTAATGATTTTTTAAAAGGTAAAAATAAAAATATTTTACAAAAAATTAAAAATGAGATTAAAATAGCTATTAAAATGTTAAATTTTGAAAAAGCTCAAGAATATTATAAAATTTTAGAACATTTAAAAAATATTATCATTAAACAAGTTATTGAATTAAAAAATCATTTAAGTTGTGATATTATTGGTTTTTGTTTTAATAAAAATGAAATTTCTCTTTATATTTTTAAAATGCATCAAGGAAAAATTAGAGAACATTATCAAATAGTATCAGAATATATTGGAGATCCAATTGATAATATGATAACTTATTTACATTTATATTATGAGAATAATTTACTACCTAAAAAAATTATTTTAAATCCATCTTTAATTTTAAATAATCCAGAAATAAAAAAATTAATTAATACTAAGTTTTTATTAAAATTTAATAATGAAGAAAAAAAACTACAACAATTAGCGCAAAAAAATGCTGAAGAAAATTTAAATAAATATAATTTATTATATCGCGCTAAAATAGATGATACAATTATAGCTTTAAATGAATTATCAAAATTATATCAAAAAAATATTAATTATATTGAAGTATTTGATATTTCTCATTCTTTTGGTAAAAATTTTGTTAGTGGTATAGTTGTTTTTCAAAATTATCAATTACAAAAAAAATCTTATTGTGCTTTCCGTATTAAACAATCTGATCCGAATGAATATAATTCTTTATCAGAAGCTATTGAACGCCGATATCAAAGATTAATTAATCTTAATTTGCCATTACCAGATTTAATTTTAGTCGATGGCGGTATAGGGCAATTTAATATTAGTCAAAAAATTTTAAAAACTTTAATAAAAGAATTCGATTTAGGCGCTTTGAAAAAAAATAATTATCATCAATTAGAAAGTTTAATTTTACCAAATAAAGAAATTTTATTAAATAAAAAAAGTTTTTTATTTCGTTTTTTATTTTGTTTGAGCGAAGAAGTTCATAATTTTACTATTAATTTTCATAGAAAAATTAATAATAAAGCAAAAATAAATAATTTTATTTAATCTAAAAAATAGAAAATATTTAATTTTTATGTAGTATTAAAAGGATATTTATGAATAATAAAAATTTTAGTAATTCAAAAGATACAATTATAATAAAAGGCGCTCGAGAAAATAATTTAAAAAATATTGATGTAGAAATTCCTAAATTTAAATTAGTGGTTTTTACTGGTATTTCAGGTTCAGGAAAAACTTCTTTAGTGAAAAATATTTTATATCAGGAAGGCCAAAGAATTTATTTAGAATCTTTAAATTTTTATGATCGTAAATTTTTTCAATTTACAAAAAAAACCAATGTTAATTATATTTCAGGTTTAGCTCCAGTAATAAGTATTGAACAAAAAAAAATTATTAATAATTCCAAAGATACTGTTGGCACTATTACAGAAATTTATTATTATTTACAATTAATTTATGCACATATTGGCGTTTCTTATAATGTCCAAGATAATCAGCCTTATCAAAAATATAATATAGAGCAAATAATCAATAAATTATTAAACGATTTTAAAAACCAAAAGATTATAATTTTATCTCCTTTCCGAGAAAATTCAACAGAAATATCTCATAAAGCAATTTTAAATTTGATTAAAGAAGGTTTTAATCATTTTTTTATTAATAATCAATTTTTTATTTTTAATAATATTGAAGAAATTAATGATTTAGAAAAAAATGAATTAAATAATATTTTTCTAGTTATTGATCATTTTAATGTTGACGATAACATTAAAGAACGTTTAACTTCAGCTTTAGAATTATCTATAAAATTTAATAAAAATAAAATATTAATTATGTTTTCTAATAATCAAAAAATATTGACTTTTGATTTAAATTATAATGATGGTAAAAATTCTTTAACTCAATTAGAAAATAAAATGAATTTATTTTCTTTTTATAAAAAAAAGGGGATTTGTCATAAATGTAAAGGTTTAGGTAATATACTTATTTTTGATGAAAAATTAATTTTAGATAAAAATATATCTATTTTAAATGGAGCTATATTACCTTTTAAAAATGATTATTCAACAGAAAATCTTCAAGATAATTTAAAAAGTTTTTTCAACCAATATAAAATCGATATCCATCTTCCTTTAAACCAAATGAGCAAATCTATAATAAATATTTTATTATATGGTCCTAAAGAATTATCTGATGAAGTTTTAACATTTCCTCTTGGGATTATCCCTATTCTCGAATATTATCAAAAAAATTTTTCTAATTATGTTAATATTCAAAATTGGTTAAACAAGTTTAAATCTTCTTTTATATGTCCTAATTGTTCTGGAACTCGATTGAATAATTATGCTTTATCTTATAAGATTAATAATAAAAATATTTATGAATTAACTGATTTAACTGTTTATGAATTATTAAATTTTATAGAAAATATTGATTTAAGCTATTTAGAAAAAATCAATATCCAAGATGCTTTAGAAGCTATTAAGCAACGTTTAAATTTATTAAAGAAATTAGGTTTAGAATATTTAAAGTTAAATAGAAGTATTTCTGATTTATCAGGTGGCGAAACACAAAGAATTAAATTAATTAATCAACTTGCTTCTCAATTGACAGGAGTTATTTATATAATTGATGAACCATCTATAGGTTTACATCCGTACAATAATATTCAATTAATTGAAATTTTTCGTAAATTAGTAAATCTTGGCAATACTGTATTAATAATAGAGCATGATCAAGAAATTATATTATCTGCTGATTATATAATTGATTTGGGTCCTGAAGCTGGTAATAAAGGTGGTACTATTGTAGCCTGCGGATCTATAAATAATATTTTAGATAATAAACATAGTTTAACAGGTAAATATTTAAAAAATATTTCTTATTCGAAGGATAGTTTAAAACCTCAAATATCGTCTACAAATTATATGAAAATAAGACATGCTTGTGTTAATAATTTAAAAAATATTAATCTTAATATTCCTTTAAACTTATTTGTTGTTATTACTGGAGTTTCCGGATCAGGAAAATCAACTTTGCTTAACGAAGTTATATATAAAGGTTTAATTAAAATTAAAAATTCTGAACCAAATATATCTATGATGAATCAAGTTATATTTACAGAAAATCAAAATAATTTTAAAAATATTATTCATATAGAATCTCAAAATTTTGATAAAAAGTTAAAATGTTATTTAATCCATTATTTAGGTATTTCGGAAATTGTTAGTAACTTATTTGCTCAATCTCCTGAAGCAAGAGCTAAAGGTTATAACAAACGCCGTTTTATTTTAAATTCTGTTTCTTCTTTTTGTCATGCTTGTTGCGGAGAAGGTTTTAAAAAAATATTTATGGGTTTTTTACCTAATATTATAGTTCCTTGCGATCAATGTAAAGGAAAAAGATTCAATCTTGAAACTTTAACTATTCGATATAAAAATAAAACTATTGCTAATATTTATGATATGGATGTATCTGAGGCATATATTTTTTTTAAAAATCATAAAAAAATTCAGATTGTTTTAGAGTTATTAATAAATATAGGTTTAAATTATTTAAAACTAGGTAGTAAATTAAATATTTTATCGGATGGCGAAAAACAAAGATTATTTTTAATCAAAAAAATATATAAAAATAATTTTTCTCAAAATATTTATATATTAGATGAGCCTACTAAAGGATTACATTTTTTTGAAATCGAAAAATTAATTTCATTAATACGAAAATTAGTTAATCAAAAAAATACAATAATTATGATAGAACATAATATAAATATTATTCAAAATGCTGATTATATAATCGATTTAGGGCCTCAGGGAGGATTAAATGGTGGTTATGTTATAGCTAAAGGCGATATAGAAGAGATTATGAATAATTCCAATAGCTATACTGGTCAATATTTAAAAAAAATAAGGAATAAATCTCAATATGAAGTTTAAATTAAAAAGCTTAAATAAACCAAGTGGTGATCAACCTCAAGCCATTAAAGAACTATTAAAAAATTTTGAGAGAAATAAAAAAGAACAAATTATTTTGGGTGCTACAGGCACTGGTAAAACTTTTACTATTGCCAATATTATCAATCAATTAAATAAAAAAACTTTAATTATTGCGCATAATAAAACTTTAGCGGGACAAATTTTTAATGAACTAAAAGAAATATTTCCTGATAATAAAGTTGAATATTTTATTTCTTATTATGATTATTATCAACCAGAATCATATATTGTATCTCGTGATCTTTATATTGAAAAAGAAAAAATTATTAACGAAGAAATAGTAGAGTTACGTCATAACGCTATTAACTCTTTAATTAATCATGACGATGTTATTGTAGTATCGTCAGTATCTTGTATTTTCGGAATAGGCGATATAGAAGATTATAAAAATTCTATTTTATATTTATATCAATATCAAAATTATCCTATGGATAAATTGTTTAAAAAATTAATAGAATTGCAATATTGCAGAAATGATTCGCAATTAAACAATGGTAATTTTCGTGTTCGCGGTAATATCTTAGATCTTATTAATTCTAATATAAAAAAAGAAGCAATTCGTTTAATTTTTGACGATGATCAAATTAAAAATATTCAACTTTTTAATATAATCGATGGAAATATTATTAAAGAATTAACTAGAGTAATTATTTTTCCCGCTTCCATTTATGCTACCAATCCTAAAAAATTAAAAGAAAGTATTAAAAGAATTAAAAAAGAATTAACTCAACGAATTAAATATTTTAAATCTCAAAATCAACTTTTAGAAGCTCAAAAAATCGAAACAAAAACTCAATATGATTTAGAAATGCTGACAGAATTAGGTTATTGTAAAGGTATTGAAAATTATTCGCGACATATATCTTTAAAAAAAAAAGGAGAACCTCCGACTACCTTAATTGATTATTTTGGTTCTGATTTTTTAATTATTATTGATGAATCTCATATTACTGTTCCACAAATTAAGGGTATGTTTTTCGGAGATTACTCGAGAAAAAAAAAATTAATTCAATACGGTTTTCGCTTACCGAGTGCTTTAGATAATAGACCATTAAAGTTTAAAGAATTTGAACAGAAAATAGATAAAATAATTTATTTATCGGCAACACCGGGAAAATATGAATTAACCAAAAATATCCCAATAGTAGAACAAATAATTAGACCAACATTTATTTTAGAACCTCAAATCGAAATCAGATCTACCCAAAATCAAATGAATGATTTATCAAAAGAAATAAAAAAAAGGCAAAATGAAAATGAAAAAGTTTTAGTAACCACTATTAGCATTAATTTTAGTGAAGATTTAAGTTTTTATTTAAAAAAAATGGGTATTAAAGTTACTTTTTTACATAGCAAAATCCCAGCTTTACAACGTTTACAAATTTTACAAAAATTACGTATGGGTATTTATGATTGTGTAATCGGAGTAAATTTATTACGAGAAGGTTTAGATTTACCTGAGGTTTCTTTAATGATTATTCTAGATGCTGATAAAGCTGGATTTTTAAGAAATGAAAGCAGTTTAATTCAAATTATCGGAAGAGCAGCTCGTAATATCCGAGGTAAAGTAATTATGTATGCAGATAATATTACTAATGCTATGAAAATAGCTATTTCTGAAACAAATAGACGTCGAACTATTCAACAAGAATACAATAAAAAATATAATGTTAATCCTCAAATTATTAATAAAAAAATAAATATTACTAATTTTCATCATAATTCTCAAAAAAATTTTATGAAAGATATTGATATCGATCCGCAAAATGTTACTAAAAAAGAATTGATTAAGTTAAAAAAATTAATGAAAGAAGCTGTTAAAAGATTAGATTTTGATAAAGCCATTTTTTATAGAGATTTAATCATATCTATTACTGAAAAATAACTTAATTATTTTATTATAAGAATTATTTTGTTATATAAATCGTAATACTTTAAATTAATTCATAAAAAGAATGCAATTCTACTTTTAACTTATGTTTTTGGTTTTCTATTGTTTTTTTGTAATTTTCAACAAAATTAAATTTAATTTTGTTGAATTTTTGGTAACGATCTTGAT
>NZ_JAOSIM010000011.1 GCF_030586805.1 Candidatus Phytoplasma fabacearum | reverse complement strand
TTTGTTCTTTATCTCTAATAGTTTGTTCTCGGTCTGAGATTATTTTGTTTTTAGCAGTTTCTAGAGCATTTTTAGCAGTTTCTAGATCAGTTTTATCTTGATTTAATTGTGTAATAGTGTTTTCTTGCTCCGAGATTACTCGGTTTTTATCGGCTAAGTCTTTTTCAGCTTTTTTTTGAACATTACTTAAGTCTTTGGTTGCTTTATTTTGTGCATCTTTTAATTCTTTTTTTTTTTGATTTAATTTTTCTTTTATTTTATCACGCGCGTCCCTTGTATTTTTTAATTCTCTTTGTGCTTGATCTAAATCTATAAGGACCTGATCTTGTATTTGTTTTATATGTTGTTGTAATTGCATTAATTTTTTTATTGCATCATCTAATTGAATTCTTATAAAAGAAACATACACTGGATCATTTAAAAGTTGATCCATTTCATTTATATGAGTTTCAAAATTCATTGAATTTGAATTAATATAGTAAATTTGTGGAAAAATTTGTCGATTTAAGACTATATCACATAATTTTAATAATGATTTTTTGTTTTCATATTCTTGGTTTAATGATTTTTGAAGATGTTCGATTATTTTATCTTCCTTATTGTGGGAATATTTATTAAAAATATTTTGTAGATAAACATCTTCATTTGAAATATATCTTTTAGTTTGAGGAAATATTGGTAATGCTTTTTGTTGTATTGCATCGTAATATTTGGCCAATTGATTTCTTTGTCTAAATTGATTTGCTATTTTTTCTTTTAAAATTAAAATCGTTTCTTGTGAAGAAATTTGAGGCTTTATTAACAATATCTTTTTTTCCTCATTATCTATCCAATCCCTAGTATTCATAAAATCATGTTCGAGTAATTCTAATTTCTGATCGTCTTTAAGTTGTTCGTTTAATATAGTTATTCTATATTGTGTTTCTTCTAAAACTGTGTTTACCATCATAATGTAAAATAATATATCTGGCATTTTTTTATTTTTTAAAATTATTTTTATATTTAAATCATCCACACTAATCATTTTATGATTTAATTTTTGTTGTAAAAATAAAACATATTCTTTAAATCTTTGTTCTTTTAGGTTAATTTCTGATAATAACTTGGATGCAAGAATTTGGATTGTTTCTTTGTCTGAAAGTTTAGGGTCTGTGTATAGGTGTTTTTGCAGATATTTGTTTTCATCTTCAGGAAGGTCATAATAATATAATTTTTTATCAATTTTTATATTCGCATCTTCTTGTGATAATACGTAAGATTTTGAGATTTGATTAAGTTCTTGAAATTGATTCAATATTTTTTCTTTTAAAAGTAAAATTATTTCTTTTGAAGACAGATTAGGATCCATTGAAAATATTTTTTTTTTCTCATCAGGTAAAAAATTTATATCAATTCTAGGATGTATTATATCAAATATATTAATTTTTAATTTCTCTGAATTATTTATGTTTTTATTAGAAGAAAATAATCTAGTTTTTTTAATATTATTATTGAATTGAAAAAATATTATTAAGAAAAGATTTAATGACAAAAATAAAATAAAAACTGCAATTAATAATTTAATAATTTTATTTTTTAGGTAATTTTCAAACACAATAAAAAACCTTTTTTCCGTTAATTTATTTAAATTTTATTAATCTTTTTTTAATTAAAATGCTTTTCAGAATTTATTAAAAACATTAAATACAAGAAAATAAATATATTTATTAAATTTAACAAAAAAATAATCTTATATAATTATTAAATTTGAAATTTATTTACAAAATTAAAATAATTTTATAAAAATTTATTTGTTATGATCAAAATTTTAAATAAAAAAATGTCAAAAAAATAAAAAATAATTATAAAATTAATAAAATATTTTAAAAAAATTAAATTTTTTAAATAATAGATTATTAAAACTAAGAAATAAAAAATATTGAATTAATAGATAATTTAATTTATCTATATTAATAATTTATTAATAATTATTTATTAAAAACCGATTTAAATTAAAATTTAATTAGAATAAAAATATAATTATAAATAAAATAAGTATATCAAATTTATAAACACTAAATTAATTTTTAATTTAACAATATGTAATTCATTTTATCAAATATTAATATTTTCGTCAACATTCAAAAAATTAATAAAATTCAAAATATTTCTTTTGATTAAGTGAAAATTTAAACATAAAACATAAAAAAATTATATATAAAATATCTTTAATCAATGGTTTCTAACCATTTTTATGAACCGCTCCAAAAAAATGTCGTATCAAATAAAAAATAAAATAAAGTTTTTCTTTCCATATAATTAGAAAAGATAATAAGATATCTTTTTTCATTTATTTGAAAAAAGAAAAAAGACCAATTTTAAAATTGGTCTTTATTATTAATTCTTTTCTTTATTTTTTATTTCATGTTACCAATGTAACCTCTTCATTTGGTTGTGTAGCGAATGGGGAGCAGCGCGAGATTCCAGGTTTATTAATTGATAAACTATTCAATACTTATCTATTGTATTAATAGCCTCAGGACTGCTCGTTTATAGTAGTTTACGAGACAGGTTATATTATTTTACATCTACTTATCTTCTTAGGCCATTACAGGCTTATCCTTAGAACCATTTGGTGGCGGTATCTTCTTGACTAACTACTTCGTCGCAACCCGCTTTTAAGAACTGCTATAATTCTTGAGAGTTTCCTTTTCAAAAACCGTTCTTAGCCTTATAGTGTTTATCGCACTGGTCATTGGTAAAATGACACGATATTTAGGTCTCTTTGGCGCCCTAATTAAAATATTATATAGGTTGTCAACTTAATTATAAAGACTCTCATTTTTATAAAAGATTATACTTTTAATTATTAAATATATTATTTTTTTCGGAATAATTCTTATAAAAATTATATCTGCTAAATATCAAATTCCATTGTTTTATAGTTTCAAAATCAGCATCATTTACAATATCATTTATTGTTTCCCAATTTATATTATCTATATTTTTAACCATTATGCGATCGGTATTTATATTTAACATTTCATCTATTTTTTGTGGTGATAAATTATTTATATTTTTTTCGTTTAATATTTTATATATTTGTTGCGGCGATAAATTTATAATTTTAAACATTTTATTTAATAATTTTTTGTTATCATTATAAAAATTATATCTGCTAAATATTAAATTCCATTGTTTTATAGTTTCAAAATCAGCATCATTTACAATATTATTTATTGTTTCCCAATTTATATTATCTATATTTTTAACCATTATGCGATCGGTATTTATATTTAACATTTCATCTTTTTTTTGTAATGATAAGTTATCTATATTTTTTTTATTTAATATTTTATGTATTTTGTGTGGTGATAAATTATCTATATTTTTTTTATTTAATATTGTATATATTTCTTGAGGTGATAAATTAACTATTTCCAAGTTTTCATTTAATTTTCTTTTTTCATAAGATAATTTTATTTCTCGTTTTAAAGGTGCTAATTTTGCATTTACTTCATCTCTGAAAAAATCTACCGTGTTAAAACCTAACATAGCTGCGCTTAATTTGGCTGTTAGCACAATATATTTTAAAAAATTCATGATTTTATATACACTCCTTATTTTTTTATTCCATGTTATCGATGTAACCTCTTCATTTGTTATGTATTCTACACGATGATTGGGTTGAGATTTATCCCTTTTCTTATAGATCCCTAATTTTGTGGCTCTAATATATTTGGGATTCATTTTGAACTGTGTTTTTCCAGCTTTCACTAGTTCCCCTAATTTCTTATCCAGATAATCTAAATAGATATTGGCGAGCAACAGGGAGATGATTCCTCCTTGTGGCGAACCTGAAGTTGATTGGTATTTCCGCTTTTTATCCATGATATTTGCTTGACTAACTACTTCATCGCAATCCGCTTTTAAGAACTGCTGTAATTCTTTATTGTTTCTTTTAAAGAACCGTTCTTATCCTTTCAGGTTTTTTATCTGGCCCTTTATTGGTTAGATAGCACAACATTTAGGCCTCTTTGGTGCTCACAATATATAAATATATTATATAATTTAATTATTTTTTTAACAAGTGTTATCTTGTTTAATAATGTGACCATTGGTATTAAAGCATATTGTAGTAATGCAATTTCTCTGCGATTCGCCATTTTTGTTTGGTAACCTTTTTATTTTTTTACTTGTTAATATTTGAACTCAAAAAAATTAAAAATATTTTTTTCATTTTGTTCTCCGTTTTTTTTAATTTTGTACTTAAATATATATTTAATGGTTATTTTTGTAAAACTTTTTTCAATGTAAAAAAATGTTCCAAAAAAAAGAAATTCAACAAATTTAACCCATTTGAAGAGAGAAAAAACAAACAAAAATAACCAATTATTATTAGCTTTATTGTTAATTATTTACAAAAACGCTGTGTAGTAAACAGGGTGTAGTGTAGCGTCTTTTTGACTAATTTGCTTTTGTCGTAACCCGCTTTTATGGTCTGCTGTAATCTGACATTCTTTCGTTTGCCGGACCGGTTATATTCTTTCAGGGTTTATCAGCCCTGGTTATTGGTTAAATAACACGAAATTTAGGATTTTTTTGGTACCCGTAGAAATAATTTAAATTATTTCTTGAATAAAATAATATTTTTATGATTTTTATTTTTTAATCAATTTTTTTAAATTATTATAGAATATAAATTGTAAAATTAATTTTGAAATAAAAAGGATTTTTAAAAAATTATGTTAAAATTATATCATTTATCTCTTTTATTAACATTAATGAAAATTTATAATTCAAATAATATTATTATGGCTGCGCCATCGAAAGAAGAAATTATTCAAGGAACTAGAATTGTTAATATAACTGTAAGTAGTATTGATGTTTTAAAACAACATTCTTCATTTGCGCAATACTTTGATTTTAATCAAACATGTCCTTGTTATAACAGCACTGTAGCAGAATTTTGTATTATGTGGAAAATTAAAAATCCACCTACAAATTTATTAGGTGTTTTTTTTGATGAAAGTACTAGAGATGATCAAGATGATAAATATTCTTTAGAAGAATTAAAATATATGGCTAATAATTCTGTTAATATGTTTATTTTTTGGGAATATAAAGAAAAATAATAATTTTCTATTCTGTTATCATAATAAAAATTTATTTTCTAAATTTTAATTTTATTTATTTTAAATTATTAATTATATCCAAAGATAAAGCGAATTTTTTTAGTAGTAAGAGAGATAAAACTTAATTTGGAATAATTAAGTTAGTCTTTCCGACGAGAAGAAGGTTAACGAACTTTATATAGGATTTATATAGGACGAAAGAATTCAGTAATTTATTTCTCAGATATCTCCTATAATATTAAATAATATAACTGCTACAAAACAATAAGAATCAACAACTAATTAGTGATGACACCAAGTTAGTCTTCGCAAAAAGGTTAATTAGAGCAAGCCAGATGCTTGATTACTACTTATGTTTTAAACGAAAATTAAAGTTTACTTTTTCAATATTGACAAATTATTAAACAAAATTTTTTCAGAGGCTTTAAATGTTAATCAAAAGCTATTTTTTGAAAGTGAAAAATTAATCAGTATAATAGATTTATAATATGGAGGATATTTAGCTCAACAAATTTCTAAAATAATAATTAATAAAATGCAAAACAATAAAAAATAAAATTTTTATTATAAATAATAAATTAACCGAGAAATTAATATTTTCTCGGTTAATTTTATTTAATATAATATTCCCAATTTAATATAATATAAAGAATCATATTTATTAATAATAAAATTTGCCAATTCGAAATTGCCATTATTTTGATTAAATAATTTTTAATGTTTTTCGACATTATAGTTAATGATGAAAACAAATAAATAATCAATGGACCACCCAAAATTAAATTAGACCAATAATGTTTAACAAATGGAATTATAATACTAGATTTATTTAATAATTTTAAAATAATATTTCCCAAAGCATATAAAAAATATGATTCCATAATAATTTTTAACCATCTTTTAGAACGGTTGTAAAAATATATAAATTTATCAAAAAATTGGTTAGAATTAATTAAAATTATATCATTAAATGAAACAAAATTATTAGTCTTAAAAAGATATTTGTAATAAAATTTTTCTAAAACTTCGTTAAAAGAATACTTAAAATTAGAATTATTAACGCTAGGTTTGCGTAAAGAATAATTTCTAATAACTGTTTTAATTAAAGAATCATGAGATTGATCTTGAAGATTATTATTTGGTGATTTGTGATTCGTTAACTTTAAATTAATACCAAAAATATCTTTTTCATAAAAATTTTTATTTTTTTGTAATAAAAGCAAATAATCATATTCAAAATTATTCGATCTAAATAGAGAACGAAAACAACCAGTTTCTAATAATTTAATTATTAAATCTACATGTTTACCAGATTTTAGCATAATTATATTTTGATGATATTCGAAATCTTTATTTAAAGAAATTAAAATATTTTCATCGCCAAATATAATAATTTTACCTTTAAAAGATAATGAATTTAACATCATTGGATAAATATTTTTTTGAAAAATTTCTCTTCTTTTTTCGTTATGTAAAAACTCTTGATAATGATTTTCATAATATTTGGATAATGTATTACCATCACAAATAATTAAATCTAATTCCGGAAAACAAAATTTTTTATTTTCGACATCAACACAAAGTAATTCTTGATTTTTTAATAATAAATTCATACGAGCTAAACTAAAACCTATAGGATTATAACGAGTAAATAAATTATTATTATTATCTGAGATAATACAACCACCATATATATTACCTTTGAAATGCTGATTATGATTAAATTCTAATACGGTAACAATTTTATTTAATATTAATCCAAAATCATTATCACAAGTCATATCATAAATATTGGCATTTATTAACAATTCTGATCTAATTAATTCAGGTATTAAATGGTTAAAAAAATCTAAATTTAAAAATCTTTTTTTATTATTAATTTTTTGTTTTTGATGTTCTATAATGATTTCTTGAAATAATTGGTTTAAATTATGAATTGGTATTTGATTAATCATTAACATTATATTTGAAATAAAATCAGAGTCTAATAAAACCAAATTATTTTTATATAAATTCATTTCTTTAAATAAATATTGATATTTAGTGTTATTAGAAATATCAATACTATAAAAAGCTTCATGTAAGTGATTAATTAATTCTGATTCGGTTAATTGTTTATTTATTAATTGGTTAATCAAAGAAGACCAAAATAAATTTACAGGCAAAATAAAATGATTACTAATATTCGTATCCTGAGGATCTTCATATAAATGATTTTGTTCATATTGATATGACAAATATTTAAAAGTAATTAAGCTACAAATAGATTCTTGAATATAATGAAATGTTCGAGAATGTTTAGCATATTTTTGTAACAAATGAATTAATTGTTTTTCAGGAACAATATTATCACTTAATAACATTAATTTTAAAATTCCATTTCCGCTATCTTTTTTTATAAATAGCTATTTTTTTATTATTAAGGAATTTGTGTTAATATATGTTCTAAAAATAAATAATAAATTTTATATATATTATACTAAAGACGAAAATAAAAATCCATCATAAAATTAATTTATATGATTAATTTATATTTATAAAACTAAATTTCTCATTGTTTTTATAAAATTAACTCCCCGATAATTCTAATTTTTCTAAATTATATTAATATTATCACATTCTTTATTTTTTATCTTTCTTTGATGAAAATACTTTAATTATGTTATCATCATTATTTTTCTTCGATGAATAATAGTTTTCATTATTTAATTAATATATAATTTGTATTATCTAATGAATCATAGTTTTCATATGATAAATCATAGTTTTCATTATCTAATGAATTATTATTTTCTTTATTTGAAGATGGTAATAATGATTCTTTTTGTTTATCGTTGTCTTGTATTTCATCATCTTCAGTATTATGTATTTGTGAATCTTTTATTTCTGTATTATCATTGTTTTTGTAAGTTAGTTTATCTTGAATTTGTGTTTTTTTGTTATAATTTTGAATAAATTGATTATTTTGGATTAAATTTAATTTATTATTTAAATTTTTAAATTCATTTTCTGTTTTTGTTATTGTTGTTTTAATTTTTATGCTTAAAGATACATGAATTATCGTTAACATTATTGTGATAAATATTAAATAAAAAAAATTAATTAAATATAATGTTTTATTTGTTTTTATTTTTTTGTTTTTTTTCATTTTTATAACCTAACCTATAATAAAATAATTATTGATTTAATGGAATTTATATTAATATTTTCAATATTAATGATTATTTGTAAAAATATATATTAATTTATATTTTTACAAATAATACTTATAATATTTTTTTATTAAAAAATCAACCTTAAAATATTTTTTTTCCTTCAAATAATTCGTTGTTGTCCAAAATTTTATTCAAATATTACTCTATATACATTTATTAAAAAAATAAATTTTATTATTATGACCTTTATTTGAAAACAATAATATATTGTTATCACAAAAAATATGAAAAAATAATTAATAATTTAAGAATTAAGCAATTTATAATTCTATTTTTAAATTTCAAAATATAAAGATATAGTAAATTTTATAACGCAAAATTTAATACAAATTATTAAATTCATTAAAAAATAAATTAATTAGTAATAAATTGAATTGATTATATTTTACTAACTAATTAATAAATAAACTAAATAAAAATATATTTATAATTAATTTTATAAAATATAATTATTTGCTATAATAAATATTTTTTTTATGTAAAATCTATAAATATAATTATAATTTTTTTATTTTTCATAAATCAATTAATACACTTTTTTGGCAATTATTTTATGGTATTATCAATATTTTTTAATTATATTAATTTTATTTTATAAAAAATAATTTAAAACATTGTGATTAAAATAAAAATATATTGTTTTAAATTTACAAATTAAAAAAAAATTGATAATTTTTTTTGATTATTAATTATATTTTGTGACCTAATTCTAAAAATTAAATTAAAAAAATTTTTTGTATTAATCTTAATTTAATTATTATGTTTATTTATTATTATTAGTTAACGAAAATATTATTATTTTTTAATAATTATTTATTGTTTTGTTAAATGGCATTTTCACAATTAAAAATAATAATGCCAATAAAAAGCTAAATAAAAAAATATTAAATTAAAATACTATTTTTTTATTTAGCCGTTTTATTTCAAAAATTCTTTTTAATTTTATTTCTTAATTTAAAAAAATATTATTAATTATAAATGAAAAAAAGTTATATTAAGTTTTGAAATTTAAATTAAAAGAAATTTATTGTTATTTTTATATTTTTAAAGTAAATTTTATTCATTTTATAAAAAATATTAATTATTTTAGATTTTAAAAGAATATTTATTTATTATTAAAAATTATATAAATCAGTATTAATATTTGTGATTGTAATATTTTGAAATATGATTTCAGCAATAAACATAAAATTTATAACATATAAAATTTTGCATTTAATATTAATTTAAAAATAGTTTAATTTGAAATTAATATTAATATTTATTATTAAAAATAAATTTTTTTTATTTTAATAAAACAATTTTATCAAAATAAAATGTAAAAAACAAAATTTAATTTAAATATTTTAAACATTTTGTGTTATAATTGTTAATAAATTTTTATTTTAATTCTAATTAGAATAGATTAAAAAAATTCGAAAAAATTGAATATGGCAAAAATAGAAAAAATTAAAAAAATATTATTATTCCTTATTATTATTGTAATATTATGGTACATTTTAATGTTTAAAAATATTTTTTTAATACGCAATAATTTAAAAAACCAATTAGATCCAAAAAAAATAAAAATACAACAAAAATCTAAAATAAATATTAGCGATCAAAAATATACGATACAAGAAAATTCGCAAACTTTTAAAGATCAAAATTTATTAAATTTTATAGAAAAAATTAATTTGAAACTTCAAAATAAACTTCATACAATTGATGATAAATTAAGCGAATATAAAACAAATAATTATAATTTGAATAAACAGTTTGTGCATAATGACAAAAAATTAAAAGAAATTAATCAAAAAATAAATCAAATAACAAGTTCATTAAATAAAAAGCAACAAACATTAATACAAAATAAAATTTCTACTTTTAAAGTAGATTCTTTAATACCGATGCAACAACAACTTCACCATTTTATAAAAAAACAATCGCAATTAACAGAAGAAATAAAAAATATTAAGATCCAAATAAAAAAAATACAAAAAGATAAAGTTGACTTGGAAAAAGCCAAATCTATTTATCATTCAATACTATATGAACTAAGCCAATACAATAATAATATAACGATAACTATTGAAAACCAGTAATTGTAACTAACAAATATAAAGACCAAAAAACATTTCAATATTATATATTAAATATTTTTAATGTTTAATTTTTGAAACTGAAATTTAATTATATTTTAAATATTAATTCGAATTATTTTAATCATAAATTACTAATTTTATTTTTTTATTTTTTTGTATTTCATTAATTATTATTTAAGACATTTGTTGAACTAAATGTTCTCCGAATAGCAAATACATAACTCATTAGGCATTCAGACTCTCTCTTTATCATTCCAGATCAATTTTTACTCCTCCGACTACTAAGAAGTCGCTTTATCCTTGGGCCTAATGACTTTAAACTCATTATTAGTTAATTTAATAACTGACCTTTAGGATTCTCCAAGTTACGCTAAATATCTACCTTAATTCTTTAGGGGAAGTAACCATTTTGTTAATGGTGAGATTCCAGGTTTGTTAATTGATAAACTATCCAATGCGATTTAGATATATTGATATAAGTTTTATCGCACTGGTCATTGGTTAAATAACTAAATATTTAGTTATCTTTTGGATTAACGTTTAAATCATATAATATTCGAAAATAAATATTTTTATATTTTAACAAATCAATTATTTTTATTTTTAAATTTTGAATTTGATCTCTTTTTGCTTTTATTATTGGTTTCATATCATCATGTTTTTGTTGAACATCTTGAAGTTGTTGCTTTTCTGATACCAAAGAAGCTTTTTTAAAAGAATAAATTTTATTTTCTATCAATGTTTGTTTTTTTTTATTTAATTCTGTTGAAAGTAGAACTATTTTATTATTAAAAATTTTTTCTAAATTTTCATAATGGCGCAATTCTTTATTTAAAACGTAATAATCTTTCTGATATAAATGTAATTTGTTATTAATTTTTTTAATTTTATTTTGATATTTTAAAGAAATTTTTTTTATAAAATTTAATAAATGATGATATTTATGTGAAATTTTCAAATTTTCTTCTTTTTTAGATTCAGATTTTGGTTGTTTTTGAAGCATTTTAGGAATGTGATTTAAATCATTATTTAAAAGGTTATTAAATATTAAAAAGTTATTTTTTTTTATAATCAAGATATAATAACATATTAAAAAGGAAATAAGTAACAAAAATATTGTTAATAATTTTTTGTTTATTCTTTTATTCATTTTTTAAATTATTTAATTTCTAATTAAAATTGATTTCTACTAAAAATTTTAACATAAAAACAAAAATAATTCTAATTTTACTTTAAATTTTTAATAAATGTTTAATAAAAATATAATCTTCCTGTTTATCTTTTTTATTAAAATAAAACAAATATTAATTTAAGTAATAAAAAAAAATTATAAATTTGCTTATAAATTGTTATATTTATGCGTTTCTTTATTCCTGATAAAGATTTTCAATGCTTTTTTAAAATTGTTCATTTTATTTTAATAATCATAAATTATTTTTAATTAATAAAAACTAAAAAAAGATTCTTATTTAAGAATCTTTTTTTATAGTTATAAAAAAATTTAATTGATTTAATTTTGGTGAGAGTTATTTGAATTATTTGTTTATCTAGGTATAGCGTTATATAAAATTATTTTTTGAGCAGAAATTCTTTGGTTTAATTGAATATATTTGTATTATTATATATTATGAATAAATTTGGCAGAGGTATTGTTTTTTTCTAACACAAAAAATTTGTTATACTAATCGAGATTGTTGTAAATTAAAATATTATAAAATACGCATTTATAGTTCAAAATTTAACTGATTATTATTTAACCATGATCCATGACTGTTATTAATTACTATAATTTGATTACTATTCATTAAAAAGAATATTCTTAAATATACAAATAAAAGTAAAAAATATAATTTATTTTTTACTCACATCACTTAACTTATAAATCCTTTTGGTTTTTTAAAAAAATAAAATATATTAAATATTATGTTTTATCAACATATCACAAATATAGATTATTTGTGTTTCATTAATAAGATTTGTTTTTCTATCAACTATTACAAATAGCCCCCCCATCCAAACCGGACAAGTAAGTTTCCCAGCATCCGACTTTCTATAATTTAGAACCGTTCTTAGCCTTACAGGTTTATCGCACTGGTCGTTGGTTAAATGACACGATATTTAGGTCCTTCTCCTTATAGTAGTATTATTATTTCGATAGTTTTGAATTTGATTTCTAATAATGTTTATTTGTATTCGATTTTGATCAATTCTACTCTGAATATTTCTTAAATTATTGATTTGTTCTATCGAAGCATCATAAATAGGCATATTATCAATAGCTAACATTATCTCTTGAATTAATGATAAATATTCTCTTTCCAATTGAATCATTATTATATTATTATAAAAATTTCTTATCATAAGTTCTTGATTATTTAATTGTATTTGTTGATAAGTTATTATTTGTTGATGTATTTGATGAAATTGAGTCAATAAAACATTAATTTCTTGCTCTTCAACATCACTTAAAAGAGCATTAATTATTTGTTGAGTAATTCTTTTTTGTATTAATAATAAATTTCTAATATATTCGGAATTATTTTCAAATGCATTTTCATAATTGTTATTCATTGCCATTAATTGATTAATATTAACTAAGAATAATAACGCTAAACAATTAATTAAACAGAATAGTAAAAAATTCAATTTATTTTTGACTTGCATTATTTCAATTTATAACTCCTTTTTATTTGAATTTTTAATTCAGTTATTTTTTAGAAATATAAATAGGATGTTTTTAGACTATTATAAGATGAAAAGTATGATAACAATTGATAACATTATTTTATCCCCGCGTTTAAGCTCTTATTGAATATTTAAAAATTTTTAATGATATTCAAGATTTGTAAAAACTTTTCTTCCTTAATCCCTCCGCCCTCCCAATTGAATAAACTATAAATTATTAACTTCTTTCGATATAGAAAGGTAAGAATCCGGTTTAAATTATTATTAATTACATTTATTTTAGGTAATTTTCATTAATAGAAAATTTCGGTATGATTTAATAAGTCCAAAAATAATTTACAAATTGATTTTATTTTAGAGATTTCTTTTTTCTCGAGGATAACTCCGAAGATAATAAAGTAGTGTTATCAGGTTCTGTGGAAAGATAAGTATTCGTAGTTTTTAATCTAGTGAAATTATTTTTAATTTTATTTCGAAGAATTTTTATAAAAATTTTCATTCTAGAAAAAATTGATTCTTTTTTTTGATTTTTCCAGGAGATAATAATTATTCTTCTGATTCTGTTTCAGCTCTAAATAAATAAAAAAGGGAGTTTTATTTATTTTTTAATACTATTAATATTTGAATAAATTCCAATAATAATTACTATTCCTAAAACAAACTAATCATTATAACCACATAATTTTGTGAAAAAAACTTTTATTCTTAATAAAAATTATTTAAATTTTTTTAATTTGAACAATTTTTATTAAATTCAAAAAAATATTTTAAAAAAAAATCTTCATTATAAATTTAACTTAAAAATAGAAAAAATTATAAAAAATAAAATAAATTTTTATTTTTTAAAATAAAAATTATTTTAAGATATTTTAAATTTTTTTATTCATCGTTACCGAAAGAATCAAAGGATATTTATAACCCTTTAAAACTCAATAATATTTTTTATCGAAATAAGATAATAATTCTTCTGGATACGTTGTCTTTTTATTTTCTCATTTATCAATTTGAATGTTAATTTTTTTCAATTTAAAAAGTTATTTATACTATTGCATCTCGGTTTAAATAAGCATAAAAATAAAAAAAGACCTTTATAAAAAGGTCTTTAAAGTTATTTATTATGGGAATTTATTTAAATTAATTATTTAAAATTAATTAAATCTTTTTTGCTAGATTAATAGTTTATAATTTCTTTCAATTTTTTTTAACATCATCATAATTTGATTAATATAAAAATATAAATATTAAACTTTATAAACGACTAATAATAACTATGAATAAAAATATTTTTTATTTATTCTTTTCTTGTAAGCTGATAGAATTCATGAAGAGAGAATTAAGTTGAAAAATAATTGGTTGTTTATATTTTGATTCTGAATCTTTATATCTTTGTTCTAAAGATTTTTTTGATTTTTCAGCAGAAAACAACATATTTTGGTATTTTTTTTGTTTTGATTCTAAATCAGCGATGTCAAATTTAATTTGTTTGATTTGACTAACTATTTTTTGTACTTCATTTTGAAGCATGTTAATCTCCTCTTTTAAATTTGTTTCTTCTATTTTATCTGGAGTTTTGGAATTATTAATTTTAATATTATATTTTTGTTGAAACACTTTTGCATAAACAGGGGAAATTTCGCCTAATTGATATTGAAGATTTTTAATATTATGTTCTTTTTCGTCTCGTTGTTGTTCTAATGTTAATAATTGTGGTTTTAAAGATTGTATTTTAGATTGAATAGAAATTATTTGAGATTGGTATTCATCACATTCCTTTTGGTATTCATTAATATAAATCTTTTTTTTGTTTAATAAATCGAAATAAAATTTCCAACTCTTTTTCATTTCAAAAATTTCTTCTTTTTCTCTCACAGACAAATCATCAGGTAACAAAGAAAGATTATCAGTGTCAGTGAAAAGATAAGTTTTAATTTTTTCTAATTTAACAGAATTGGTTTGAATTTGAGGTGGAATAATTTCTGCAGAATGTTTCTTTTTTTGGAATTCTTCAGAAGATAAAACCTCTTTTTCTGATTCTGATTCCAAAGAAGATAAAGGTGTTTTTGATCTATTAATATTGTGATAAATCCCAATAATAATAACAATAAAAAATAATGAAATAATAATAATTTTTTTTAAATTTTTTTTAAAAAAAAATGATAGATTCATAAATTTATTAACTTTTCTAATTGATAATGATTATTATAAAATATTGAAAATATTATAAAATTAAATTTTTATAATTATTAATACTAAATTAATGAAATTTAAAATATTTTTACTTTTTTATTATTTTACATAATGTTTTGTTAAACATGAGTTTTTATTTTAATTTCGTTTTTTAAAAAATGTTTTATTGAACCATAAATTTATTATAAATAGCGATATATAATAATCGTAATTTAATAATGATTAATAAATTATTTATTGATGAATTATTTTTATCGAATTTATTTAAATTAATTTTTAAACGTTTTTAAAAGTCATTATTTTCTTTTCTTTAAATTATCTAATTTTTTTCTTAATTGTATCTCTAATTCATCGAGATAGATTAATTCGGTTTAGAAAAAGTCATAATAATAACTTTTTCATATTCGCAATTAGCCCCTCACAGAACCGGACAAGCAAGTTTCCAAGCATCCGGCGCCTAATATCTGATATCAGATA
>NZ_JAOSIM010000010.1 GCF_030586805.1 Candidatus Phytoplasma fabacearum | reverse complement strand
TCCATGGAATTATTAGGTGGCGGTATCTTCTTGACTAATTTGCTTTCGTCGCAATCCGCTTTTATGGTCTGCTGTAATCCGTCATTCTTTCGTTTGACTGACCAACCATATCCCTTCAGGGTTTATCTTCCCTGGCTATTGGTTAGATAGCACGAAATTTAGGCCTCTTTGGCGCCCCCATAAGTATCATAAAGTTTAAAAAAATCTTTAGCCAAAAGTTTTTTGGAATTTTTAGTAAATTCTAAAAATTTATCTCTTCCTTCTCGTAAAGTTAATAAAAACTTCTTTTCTTCATTTAAAATAATTTGTTGAATAATTGATATTTTTGATTTTAAATATGGATAAAAATCTTCCATTATATTAACCACTATAGGAACTAATTGAAATAAAAAAGGATTGTTAAATCCTAATTTCATGCCTTTTTGAAAAGCTCTTCTTAAAAGTTTTTTTAAAACATAACCTCTACCATCATTAGCCAACATAACTCCATCGGCAATCCCAAAAACTAAAGCTCTAATATGGTCAGAAATAATTTGAAAAATTTCTTGATTTTCATCTAACTGATAAGCTATATTGCTTAAAATAGAAATTTTTTGAATAATAGGTAAAAATAAATCGGTTTCGAAATTATTATTTTTATTTTGCAAAATGCAAGCAAGACGTTCTAAACCTGCTCCGGTATCAATATTTTTATTCGGCAATTCATGATAAATTTTACGATTATTTTTAATTTCTAAATTATATTGAGAAAAAACAATATTCCAAATTTCAATAAAACGATTGTTTTCGATATTATTCAAAATTAAATCATGATTACGAGAATCATATATCGGTCCACGATCAAAAAAAATTTCAGTGCAAGGTCCGCATGGCCCTTCGCCTATTTCCCAAAAATTTTCTTTTAAAGCAATTAAATGGTTTTGATTAATACCTTTTTGTAACCAATAATTATAAGTTTCTAAATCTTTTTCAAAATAAGTAATATATAATTTATGGATATCCAATGATAAAAATTCATTAGATGTTAAAAATTCAAAAGCAAATTCGATAGCTTCTTTTTTAAAATAATCTCCAATAGAAAAATTTCCTAACATTTCAAAAAAAGTATGATGACGAGAAGTTTTTCCTACCATATCAATATCATTAGCTCTTAAACATTTTTGAATATTAACTATGCGTTTATGATGAGGAATAGCAGAATTATTAAAATACTTTTTTAAAGGAGCAACACCAGCATTAATCCATAATAAAGTAGGATCTTTATCAGGTATTAAAGATGCTGATGGTTCTATTTTATGTAGCTTAGATTTAAAAAAATTTAGCCATATCTTCCGAATTTCTTGAGATGTTTTAATTTTGATCATATTATGCCTTTTTTATTTAAAATATTCATATTTTTAAATATTATTAATTTGTATTCGAAATTTTCGAAATTAATTTATTTTTATAAAAACTACTACCATTTTTAGTTAAACGATGAGGTAAAGTGAATTTATTATTATCAGGGCATAATACCAAAGTAGGTGATTTTAATTTGTAATGAGTACGTCTTTTTCTTTTAGCGGTTTTACTAGTTCTTCTAAAGGGGACAGCCATTTTAAATTTATTCTCCTTGTCATTATTAAATAAAAAAAAATTTTTATTTAATAATAAAAATTAATTTTAATTATAATGAATTGTTGCGAATTAAAATAAGTTATTTTCGTTATTTTATGGCGTTTGAGGAGGGATTCGAATCGTGATAGAATTACTACATTTCGTTATTTCTAACTATTAATAATAAGCCCCACACACCACCGGACAAGCTAGTTTCCCAGCATCCGGCGGTTATTTAAGTGATAATTTGATTTAGTCTAAAAATTTATAATTTATTGAGTTTTTCTCCATCTAGATAGATCAAAACTCTTTATTCATTTGATATTATTTAAAAACAATAATTTTGAAAATAATAATAAAACATTATTTTAAATTAACTAAATCTTCACAAAAATTTCCTCTTTCGCCTTGTACCAAGTTTTCCTTGGCTCCTTGGTGAGTCAGTTTAATCAAATATTCCAAATTGATTCTTAAATTTCTCACGACTACTATGATTCTGCTTTATCCTTGCAAGAATATTATTATTCTTGTTTAGGATGATAAAAGTTGCTCTAAATATTTACCATTATTGACTTTTAGGCGAGATGACCAAAAATTAAATTTAAATATATTTTTGAATAAATTAATACTTTTTTTGGTAGGTTCCGAGTATTTTTATTGATAATACTATGAAATAGGGATTAATTTTCATAGTTACTCGGATTGATAGCTAAAAGATAGTTTCTATCAGTTTCGGATTACTCCTTTTTATTCCCTTAGCCTCATTTCAGAGGTTATCCATGAGTCATAATTCAGTTCACAGAAATTCATAGACGACACTATCTTGTCTATTTTCCATTTTTATAGTCTACTATAATTATCATTTCTTTCGTTACAATAACCGACTATATACTGCCACTGATTATCATACAGTGGATGATTGGTTAAATCACTAGATATTAGGCATCTTTTTCGTCCACCCCCGACCGACGGCTTAGAAGGCCGTTGCTCTATCCTACTGAGCTACTCAAACATTTTTAAAAACAACTTATATTATACTTGAAATATACAATTTATAATTAATTTATAATGTAAATTTATTAATAATCAATTTTATATTTTAATATTTTGGGAATCAGATAGTTAATTATTTTTTATCAAATAAAGGAAATAACTAACTATCATTATTATTTTTTGGTTTAATTTTAAAAAAAATATAATCAAATTTATCAGAAAAAATATAATGTTGTAAAATGATAAAATCATTATTTTTTAACCAATAAAATAATAAATGTATTTTACTTTGGCAACCTAATAAACATGGTTTAGTAATTAAAGCATTTTTTAAAATATTTATAATTGTATAAGCTCCTAAACCGCAAATAACAGCTAAATCGAAATCTACAGAAATATTTTTAAAACCATCGCTAACAAAAAATTGAACAGGATAATTTTCTAAATTTTTACGAGCTTTAGATAAAGCTTTAGGACTAATATCTACAGCTATTCCTTTACAAATATATCCTAAATCTAATGCTTTTTTTAATACTAATCCATGATCTGTACCAATATCGGCAACCGTATTATAATTTTTAATTAACGAAGCTATAAATAAAATTCTATTCATATTTATTTTCTATTGATATTTTTATATAGAATTTTTAATTTATTTTGTCTCGAAGGAGATCTTAAACGCCTTAAGGCTTTAGCTTCTATTTGGCGAATACGTTCTCGTGTAACGCCTAATTTAGCTCCAACTTCTTCTAAAGTATGCACTCTATTATCACCTTCTAAAATTCCATATCTCATTTTTAAAACAAGTTGTTCTCTAGGAGTTAAAGCTTCTTCTAATGACTCTTCTAAGGTTTTTTTTAAAGTTTCTTGTAACATATAATCATGAGGAGAAATAGCATTAGGATCACTAATAAAATCTCCCAAAGAAGAATCATCTTCATCACGAATAGATGTTTCTAAAGAAATAGTTTCTTTTTCAATCATTTGCAAATCATTAATTTTTTTGGTTTCTAAGTTCATGGCTTTAGCTATCTCATGATTTTCCGCCTTTCTGGCTAAATCTTGAGTCAGTTTCCCTCTTAAACGTGAAATTTTATTTAAAATATCAGAAACATGAACCGGACATCGGATGGTACGAGATTGATCAGCAACAGCTCTGGTAATAGCTTGTCGAATCCACCAAGTTGCATAAGTAGAAAATTTAAAACCTTTTGTATAATCGAATTTATCTACAGCCCTCATTAACCCCATATTGCCTTCTTGAATTAAATCTAAAAATTTAATTTTTCTACCTATATATAATTTAGCTACTGATACTACTAATCGATAATTAGCTTCGATTAATTTATTTTTTGCTATAACGGCTTTCTTAATTGATAATTGAAGTTGTTCTAATTCTTCATCAGTTATAGATATTAATTTATTTTTAACATCTTCTAATTTTTGTTTAGCCTTTACCCCTTCGTAAACTAATTTAGAATTTTCTTTTTCTTTTTCTAAAGTTAATAAAGGTATTTGTCCAATTTCTTTCAAATACATTCTTACCGGATCATCAACTTTAATTGAATTAGCAATTTTTTTTAAATTAAGATCTTCTTGTATTTCTTCAGAACGAATAGTTTCAATATTAATATTTTCATCTTCTAAATCTTCTATGTCTAATAGATCATCATATTCAGAATTTTCTAATTCACTTTGAGATTTTGTTGGTTTAATACTTTTAGATTTTTTTTTATTTATTAAATTATTAGTAGTTAAAAAATATTTAATAATTTTTTGATCAATAGTATTTATATCTTTTAAATTATAATTAAACCATTTTAATTCTCTTTTCAAAATATTAGCAAAAGTTGTTTCGCCTATTTTTTCAAATTGCAAAATTTTTTGTTTGTAGATTTTTTTAATTGTCAATTTTAAATTCATCACCAACTCCTATATTTTTTAACTTTAATAACTCTTTTTGTTTCTGAGCTATTTTTAATAATATTGATTGTCTTGGGTCATTATCTTCTTGGTTATTAGTTGTTATAATTTGTTCTGACAAATTTTGCAATTTATTTTTAAGAATTTTTAATTCTTGTCTAATTTGATCGATCAAATGCATTTTTAAATAACAATAAAATTCGGTTAAATTTTCAGCTTTTTGAATACGTATTTTTTTTTTAAATAAATAATTATTTTTAATTTCCAAAAACAAACCATAAATATCAAATTCTTTTGATAACTCTGATATAAAAAAATTATCAATTTCTATAAAACGTTCTAAATCAATACCATTTTTTATTTCATTTTCTGTTGCATTTGTCTGATAATAAATATCAATTTGATCTATTAATTTTAAAATATTTACATTAGAAACTACATAATCATAAATATCACGTTTAATTAACTTTAAATGTTTTGGATTTAATAAAATTTCAATTAAAATTTCTTTTTCCACAAGACTTACAATGCGTTTGATTGGTTTATGAGCCTCTTGTAAATACTTTTGACGCATAATCATTGTATAATCCTGTAAATTCATATTTTTTTTATTATAAATATCATTTGCTATAAAAAGAGAATATCGTTTATAAATAGTTTGACAATAATTATGTTTAGTTTGTTCATCATAAGATGTAATTAAATTTAAGATATTTTGATTTAAAGCGGTTGCATCTAAACCTTGTTCTAAATATTTTTCAATCATATAAAAAACATAATCTTGAGATTTTTGTAATAACGTTTCATAATTAAAGTTTTTTTGATTATTCGGATCAGATAAAAATTCATCTGGATCTTGATTATCAGGCGGATGCCAAATAAAAACAATTATCTTTTGTTTAATTAATAAATTAGCTATTTTATATGTAGATTCTACTCCTGCTTTATCACCATCAAATACAATTGTAACTTTATTAGTATTTTGTTTTAACAAAATGATATGTTCTGGAGTTAATTTAGTTCCTAAAGTGGCAATAGTATTATAAATATTAATTTTATAAAAAGCTATAACATCAAAAATACCTTCACATAAAATAACATTTTGTTTTTGTTTAATAAATTCTTGACTTTCGAATAAATTATATAATACATTAGTTTTTTTAAATAAAATAGTATTATTATTGAATAAATATTTAATAACATTTTTATCATCTTTTAAAGAACGACCGGTAAAACCTATAATTTGACCGGTTACATTAGTTAAAGGAAACATAATGCGATCTCGAAAAAAACTATAATAATCTTCAGAAGAATTATCTTTTGATTTATTAACTAAACCTAAAGATAATAAATCTTTTATTTCGAATCCTTTATTTAATAAATGGTTTTGAAGGGCCTGAGAATGAACATGTGCGTAACCTAAATTAAATTTATCGATTAATTCTAAATTTAATTTACGTTTGTTTAACAAATAATCAGAAGCATAATGACCTTCAATATTATTTAAAATATATTGCAAAGCACTTTTAAAAAAATCTTGAGTATATTCCAAAATACTTATTAATTTATTTTTAGCATAATCTTGTGGTTTGTTTAATATTTGTAATTTAAATTTAGAATTTAATTCATATGCAGCTGCTTCTAAAGTTATTTTTTTTAATTTAGCCCAAAAAGCTGTTGGACTCCCTCCTTCATGACAAGCCATACAAACAGCAATATTTTTTTCTGGAGAAACAGAAAAAGAAGGAGTTTTTTCTTTGTGAAAAGGACATAAACTCATAAAATTTTTTCCTTTTTTTTCTAAAGAAAGGCCTGCATATTGACTAACTAATTCGTAAATAGAAATTTTTTGATTAATTTGCTCAATAAATGATATTTTTTTTGTCATCTGATTCATATTATTTTTATTTATTATCCGGTTTAAATTAATTCATTTAATAATTTATTGAAAAGACAATTTCTTAAAAAGATATTTTATTTAATAAATAATTTTTAAGTCTTTCCAAAGATATAAATTCTTGTTTTAAAGAATCTCGTTCTCTTATAGCTACAATATCTTTTTCTAAAGTTTGATTATCTATTGTGCAACAATAAGGAGTGCCGATAGCATCTTGTCTCCTATATCTTTTACCAATACTTTGGGTCTCATCATAAATAACTTCAAAATCATTATACAAAAAACGTTGTATTTGTTTAGCTTTTTCTCGATGAACATTTTTAATCAAAGGCAAAACTGCTATTTTATAAGGAGCTAAAAATGGATGTATTTTTAATAATATTCTTTCTGTTTGATTTTCTAAAGTTTCTTTTTGTAAGCTATTCGATATAATAGCTAATAATAATCTTTCGACTCCTACGGAAGGTTCTATAACAAAAGGATAAAATTTCTGACCTGTTTTCTGATCTGAATATCTTAAATCTATCCCTGAATATTTATGATGTTGTTTTAAATCAAAATCATTACGTGCAGAAATCCCCCATAATTCATCAAAACCCCAAGGAAAATTAAATAAAATATCAGTGGTGTTACTAGCATAATGACTTAATTCTGTATAATGATAATCTTTAAATTTTAAATTTTCTTTGTTTAAACCTAAATTAAGCAAAAAATCATAAGTATATTTTTTCCAAAATTCAAACCATTTTCTAGTTTCTTGAGGATGATGAAAAAATTCTAATTCCATTTGTTCGAATTCGCAAGTTCTAAAAATAAAATTGCCCGGAGTAATTTCATTCCGAAATGATTTGCCAATTTGGCCTATACCAAAAGGTATTCGTTTTCTAAAAGTATTTAAAATATTTTTAAAATTAACAAAAATCCCCTGACAAGTTTCTGGTCTCAAAAAAATTATATTATTTTCGGATGGTACCGAACCTTGATGACTTTGAAATAATAAATTAAACTGTTTAACATTAGCCCAATTGGAAGTACCTAAAAGACGGTATTTAATCAAATATTTTGTCATTTGTTCCAAGGACATTTTATTAACATCAATATCCGGATTATGTTCTTTAATTAATTTATCCGCTCTATAACGTTTATTAGTATCTTTATTTTCCGCTAAAGGATCAGTAAAATTTTTAATATGACCAGATGATTCCCAAATTTTAGGATTTAATATTATACAACTATCTAATAATAATGTATCTTCTCTCTCTTGAAAAAATTTTTTTTGCCAAGCCCTTTTAATATTTTGCTTCAACAAACACCCTAAAGGGCCATAATCAAAAGTATTAGCTAAACCTCCATAAATTTCGCTTCCCGGGAAAATAAAACCATTTTGTTTCGCAAAACTAATTAACTCTTGTAAAGAAAACATTTCTTTATCCTTTGCTATTTTTAATTAAAATTTAATGATACTCCGGTTTTCCTTAAAAAATTAATATTATTACGCCATTTTCTTTCAACTTTAACCCATAAATCTAAATAAATTTTTGTATTCAAAATATATTCAATATCTTTGCGAGCTTCAATTCCTATTCTTTTTAACATATCGCCCTGATTGCCTATTAATATTTTTTTTTGGTTATTTTTTTCGATCAAAATAATAGCGGAAATGTTAGTAATGGAAGGAGCTTTCCTCAAAGAAATATTTTCAATAAAAACAGTTGCAGCATGAGGAATTTCTTGATGCAAATAGTAAAGAATTTTTTCTCGAATAATTTCAGATATTAATTTATTTTGATTTATATTGGTTTTAATATCAGAAGGGTAATAAATTTTTCCTTCAGGTAACAATTCTAAAATATGATTTTTTAAAATATTTATGTTATTATTTTTTTTATTAATAGCTGATATAGGAATAACAGCGTCAAAATGAAATTTTTGAATATAACTTAAGATAATCTTATCAATTATTATGTTTTTATACAAATCCATTTTATTAATAACCAAAATAATTTTTTTATTATATTTTTTAATAATATCAAAAACATTTTTTTCTTGAATAGTTTGACGATATTCTCGATCAACTATCAACAAAATAACATCAGCTTCATTTATACTTCTTAAAGTAACCTGATGCATCATTTTATTTAATAAATATTTGTGATTAAAATGTAAACCAGGAGTATCAATGAAAACAAACTGATAAGAAGATGAAGTGTCAATGCCAATAATAGCTTCACGCGTAGTTTGAGATTTAGAGCTAGTGATCGATATTTTTTGACTAATTAAGTGATTAATAAGAGTAGATTTGCCTACATTCACATTACCAATGATAGAAATAAATCCTGATTTAAACAAAATGATCTCCTTTTTATTAATAAAATATTTGAAAAATTTTTTTATTTTAATAATTAAAATCTAAATTATGTTTTTTTAAAATTTTTTGTTGTAAATCAATCATTTCGCACAACGATTCCTCTGTTTTATCATCGTAACCTTTTAAATGTAAATAGCCATGTAAAACCAAAAAACTAACTTCTTGTATATCAGTAATATTATTTTGAATAGCTTGTTCAAAAGCTTTAGGTAACGAAATTAAAATATCTCCTAACGAAATATCTTCGGTATAATCATTAAAAGCCAAAACATCAGTTGTATAATTTTTTTTTAAATAAAAATAATTAACTTTTTTCATATACTCATCGTTAACAAAAATAATATTTATTTTTTTCCCTATATCCAAATCTTGAAATATTTTAATCAAAACAATACTTAAATAATTAACTTCAAAATTAGTATTATTTACTATTTTAACATCCATAATTTAAATCTTATCCAAAATTAAAATTTGATAAATATTTGTATAACAAAAAATAAATTCAGAATTTGCTTTTATTTATTATCTTGCAATTATATTTTTGCAAATTTTAATAAATAAAAATAAAAACTGAAATAATTTATTCAAATATAAATTTAATTAAAAAAATTTTTAGACAAATAAATATCCATTTGTCAACGTTTTTTTGATTGAAATTTTTTAGCACGCATTTTTCTAGCTACACTAGGTTTGATAAAAAATGCTCTTTGTCGAACTATAGCAGTAATACCAGATTTAGAAACTTCTCTTCTAAAACGTTTATATGCATCTTCAATTTGTTCATTTTCTCGCGTAATAACCTTTGGCATATTTATCCCCTTTTTTATATTTTAATATTTAATTTATTCGCAATTTATCTATTAATTTTATTTTTTGAGTAAATAATTTAATTTATATTAAAAAAAATTAAAATTATCCAATCAATAGGTTATTTTATTATAACATAAATTATAATAAAAAGATATAAAAAATATACTAAAATAGATATTTTTTTTACATATTTAAATCATTTTAATTCCGTTAATATATATTTTTTTTGTCATTATTAAAATTATTGTTGCATAAAAAATTGCACAAAAATAATTAAAATCAAAAAACTAATAAAACGATTAAATTTATCAACACTTTTATTACTTTTATAAGTGCCATATTGTTCTGCAAATGCATCAGTAACATCTGCTTCGGATGAAAACAAAACACTAATAATAATAATAACACTTATAATATAAACAACATAATTGGGTAATGACAACATATTATCACCTTTTTTTATAAAATATTTAAAAAATCAATATATTATATGAATTGAAATTTTGATAAATTAACTATAAATTTGTAAATAATTTTTATGATTTTATAATTAAAATTAACCGTTAACCTCTTATACAGAACCAAATGAATTTTTTTCCGGAATTTTATAATAAATATTATTAAAACTATTTGAAAATAAGTAGTATTTTCACTACATAAAATAAAAAATTAATTTACATAATAATAAAATAATAATTTATTTAAACCTATAGCCTATAAATTTTGTTATTCTTTATCCCGGACAGAAGATGAGCTTAATTATTTTCTAATTAAGCTTTTATTCCTCCGACTACTAAGAAGTCACTTTCCTTAGGCCTAATAACTTTGATCTTATTATTCGGTAATTTAATAATCTGAATTTAAGGGGATCTACCGATTACTATAAATATTTATATTGATAGTTTCTGGATTACTCGCGTATATTAATTACGAGATAGGTCTTTTCCTTAATATAATCTCTACTTTGTCTTCTGGGTTATTTAAGGACTAGTCCTTAGATTTTTTTGTTGGTAAAACTAGCTACTTTATCGATACTCGTTAAAATTGCTATAATTCCTGAGAGTTTCCTTTAAAAAACCGCTCTTAGCCTTGCAGTGTTTAATCGCACTGGTGATTGGTAAAATCATAGGATAGGCCTCTTTGGCGTCTTTTATGAAAAGATAATAATTAATTTTATTTAAATCAAATCTTTTTTATCTTTATTACTAATATCTTACCAAAATATTTTAAAATTAACATGCATTGTTTAAATGTTCAAAATTTTTATAATTATCTTAAATTATTTTTGATAATAAAAATTATAATTATATATTCTAATTAATATTTTTTGTATTTTGTGTTATTTTAATTTAATTGATGATTTTTGAAATAATTTATCATTTATTCTTGTTTTAAAATTATAATTTTTAAATTATTTCCAGATTCATATAGTATTGTTTTTAATTTCAAAATTATATTCATCTTTCTGAATTAGAAGAAATAAAAGCTTCAGCAAATATATCTTGAACATTTTTAATAGTTATAATTTTCAATTTATTACGTACTTCTTCAGGAATATCATCAATATCTTTAGAATTAGCTTTCGGAATGAAAACAGTATTTATACCTATTCTATCAGCGGCCAAAACTTTTTCTTTTAATCCTCCTATAGCAATTACATCACCAGTTAATCTAATTTCTCCAGTCATCGCTATATTTTCTTTAACCTTTTGACTAGTCATGACAGAAAATAAAGATGTAGCTATGGTTACACCAGCAGAAGGTCCATCCTTAGGTACTGCACTTTCAACAAAATTAATATGAAAATCTTTTTGTTTAAAAATATCGTAATTTATACCTAATTTTTGAGCATTAGCTTTTAAAAAACTAAAAGCAGTAATGGCACTTTCTTCAATAACTTTTCCCAAATGACCAGTCAAAACTAACTTACCTTTACCAGGATAACAAGTAGTTTCGATAGATAACACATCCCCCCCTACTGTTGTATAAGCTAATCCATTAACGACACCTATTTGAGGTTTTTTTTCTGTTAATAAATCATAATAAACAATTTTTCCTAAAATTTTTTCTAAATTATCTTCGTTAATATCATTATGAGTTATTTTTTTAATTAAAATATTTTTTATTGTTTTACGAATTAAAGTAGCTATTTTTTGACTTAAATTTCTAATTCCAGCTTCTTTAGTGTAATTCCTAATAATTTTAATTAAAGCAGAATCGCTAATAGAAAATTGTGCCGTTTTCAAACCATGTTCTTTCAAAAGTTTTGGAATTAAATGTTGCTTTGCGATATTTAATTTATCTTTCTCTGTATAAGAGTTTAATTCTATAATTTCTAATCTATCCCTTAAAGGAGCAGAAATATTACTAATATCATTAGCAGTAGTTATAAATAGTACTTGCGATAAATCAAAAGGTTCAGATAAATACAGATCTACAAAAGTTTTATTTTGATTCGGATCTAAAATTTCTAATAAAGAAGATTCTGGATTATGATGAAAATTATTAACTAATTTATCTATTTCATCTAATAAAAATACAGGATTTATAACTCCTACATTTTTAATACCATCTAAAATACGGCCAGGCATAGCTCCAACATAAGTTCTTCTATGACCTTTAAATTCGCTTTCTTCTTGTAAACCACCCAAAGATTGTTTAACAAATTTACGTCCTAAAGCTTCTGCTATAGAAATGGCTAAAGTGGTTTTACCTACACCCGGAGGACCAACTAAACACAATATCGTTTGGGCGTTATGTTTAGTCATAATTTTAACAGCAGCATACTCTAAAATTCGTTCTTTCGCCTCTTGTAAACCATAATGATTTTTTTCTAAAACCATACGAATTTTTTCTAAATCATTAATATCTTTGCTTTTTTTACCCCAAGGCAAGGCTATTAAAAAATCTAAATAATTCCGAATAACAAAAGAATCAGCTACTGCTGAAGAAATTGATTGATAACGAGATAATTCTTGTAATGCTTTTTCTTTAATATTTATAGGCATTTTAGAATTTTTAATTTGTGATCGCAAAGTTTCTATTTCTTCTTCTTTTTTGGCTCTATCACCTAATTCATTTTGAATAGCACGTATTTTTTCTCTAAGATAAAATTCTTTTTGATTTTCGTCAATACTACGTTTAACTTCTTCATTTATTTTATTTTCTAATTCAATAATATCAATCTTTTTATGAATATCTTGTAAAATATAAAACAATCTATTATTTAAATTTTTTTCTTGTAAATATTTATATTTTTCTTTTTCATCAATTTTTAAAGCAAAAATAATTAAATCAGCTATTTTTTCAGTATCAACTCCATTTTGAATTTGCTCTAACAAATTATTTTCAGATATAAATAAAAATTGACTTGTATTAGAAGTTATTTGTTCCATAACTAATTTAATCAAAGCTTCTTCTTTTTTTATATCATCGCTCAATTCAGTAACTACCGGAACATATTTAACATTAAACAAATTATCTTTTTTAAAAATTGAAGTTGTTTTAATTCTTTTCAATAAGCGGAATTTAACTTTATAAATAGAACTATTAAGAATTTTAACTGAAGCAATAATTCTAGCTAATACCCCATATTCTGCAACATCTATTATTTCAGGATCTTCTAAAGCAAATATTTTTTGAGGCAAAATAACTACATAAGGGCATTTATTTTTTTCGGCTTGTTTTAAAGCATTTATTGAAAAATCACGTCCTATTTCTATCCTAAAATCGTTATTAGGAATAGGTATTACATCGCGTACAATAATTGCAGGCAATTCGTAAGGAACCTCAAAACCTTCGATATATTCCAATTTATTATCATCTTCTATCTTAGTTAATTTAATTTTTTTATTCATTTTTTGCCTCTCTCTTGAAAATAAAATTAAACTTATTATAATTGCAAAAATTAATTAATATTTAATTTTTAAATCTTGCAAAATACTTTAAATATTAATATTAAAAGAAGAATTATTCCATAAAAAATCTATAACTTTATTTTGTAATAAAGTGGTTTTAATATAATTAATGTCATATTTTTTTTGAAAATCTTCCAAATTTTGAAAATTCGAACTACGAAATAAATTTTGATAAAAATCTTGAATTTCATTATCTAAAATAATAATATTTTCTTTAAGAGCAATCGTTTCTAATAAAAATGATATTTTTAATTTTTTAATATTTTCTTCGATTATTTTTTTTTTAAAATCTGCTTCTGATAAATTATTTTGTTGACAATATTGCGTTAAATTAGGATCTTTGTTGTTTAACTGTTCTTGAATTTTATTTTCTGTTATTGAAATATGATTCTGCAATAAATGTTGAGGTATATCAATACTTGAATTTTTTAACAAATATTCCAAAATATAATTTATTTCTTGCTTTTTAAAAACTTCTTTTTTGTTAAATTGCAATTGTTTTCGGAAATAATCAATTAAATTTTCAATTTTAGGAAAATTTTCAGATAAATTCAATGTCTTAATTATATCAACATTTAAATCGATATTAGAAATAATATTAATTTTATTTAAAAAAACTTTAATTTTAACATTATTTCCAGATAATTTCGAATTTGAAAATGTATCAGGAAATTTAATTTTTAAATTACGATATTCTTGCTCTTTCATACCTAATATATAAGAAGATAAATATTCAATAATATAATGAAATTGTTCATTAGAGAAGTCATAACAAATATCATTTTCATTCAAAAGAATGACATTTTTATGTCGTATTTCTAAATTAAAAAAATATTGACAATATTTATTATTTAATGTAAAACCTTGTTCTTTAAAGGCTATATTTAACCATTGTTGAATAGATTGATTTATTTCCTCTTCTGTTACTAAAATATCTTGATTTTTTTCATTAGGTATATCAATATTTTTATAATCACATAAATCAATTTTAGGCTTTAATGCGAATTTAATTATTAAATCAAAATTATGATCTGGTTCTATTTTATTTAGATCGAAATTAACAAGCTCAGGTTGCCCCATAATTTTATTTTTATCTTTTGTCAAAATTTCGTTTATTTTTGATTCAACTAAAAATGTAATAGCTTTTTGATACAAAAATCTTTTCCCAAAATGTTTTTCACATAAGAATCTAGTCACGAAACCTCTGCGAAATCCTTTAATTTTAATATCATTTTTAATACTATCAAAAGATTTCTGTAAAAAAAATTCA
Source organism: Candidatus Phytoplasma fabacearum (assembly GCF_030586805.1). Taxonomy (GTDB): domain Bacteria; phylum Bacillota_I; class Bacilli_A; order Acholeplasmatales; family Acholeplasmataceae; genus Phytoplasma; species Phytoplasma fabacearum. The sequence goes on along the minus strand of NZ_JAOSIM010000010.1, from coordinate 1,001 downwards.
AATTCTTGAGGATTAATCTCAAAATTATATTTCACAAAATCATTGTTTATATATTCAATTTCCATTATTTTATCACCTAGTAAATCACTTTTTAAAAAATTAATAATAAAAAAAATTTTCTTAATTCTATTTATAAAAATATAGTGTAAAAATTAAAATCAAAATTTTCATATGTATAAATAAGCATTTTATAAAAAATATAAAAAACTATTTTATTTTCTCTTTTTATTTAATAATTATAATTAAAATATAAAAAGTTTCAATAATTTAAAAAATATTTAAGTATATATTATTTTAATAATAAAAGATCAACACATACTCAATTTTATCAAAAAAAATAATAATTCCGATTTTTTTTGATTAAATTACTTTTTTATATTAAAAAAAATTTGAAAAAATTAAATAATTAAAAACAATTTCATTAATACATAGTAAATAGTCATACTAATTAATCTAAATTTATAAAAATAAATAAAATTTTAATTTCTTTAAATCATTATAATATATAAGCGTAAATTAATTTTAAAAATTAAAATTAATTTACATAAAATCTAGAGAAAAAAATAAAAATTATTATTTCTCAAAAATTATTTTTTACTAAATTTATTATATTTATTAATTTAAGAAAGGATTTAGAGTATAAATAATGAAAAATTCTATAGAAAATTTAGATACACTAATAGCTAAAAATAAAAATAAATTATTGTTAATTGATTTTTTCTTAACAAATTGTCCTCCTTGTCAACAATTAATGCCTCTTTTAGAACAAATAAAAAAAGCAAAACCAAATCTTGAAATTATCAAAATTAATGGTCATGAAAACTTTGAATTAGCTAAAAAATATAATATCAAATATTATCCAAGTTTACTATTGGGGCGCCAAAGAGGCCTAAATATCAAGTGAACTAACCAATCACCAGTGCGATAAACACTGTAAGGCTAAGAACGGTTCTTGAATGGAAACTCTCAAGAATTACAGCAGTTCTTAAAAGCGGGTTGCG
>NZ_JAOSIM010000001.1 GCF_030586805.1 Candidatus Phytoplasma fabacearum | reverse complement strand
TTCGTAATAAATCTCATTTAAATAAATAGTATTTATTTAAATATCGTTAATATTTAATAATTTTATATAATATATAGAATATTATAATAAATAATAAAATATCATCTTCAGTTTTCAAAGAAGTAGTAATAAAAATAAACTAATATGGTGGAGGGAGACGGATTCGAACCGCCGTACCTTTCGGAACAGTTTTACAGACTGCTGCGTTTAGCCACTTCGCTATCCCTCCGTTTAAACATAATTAATTATAAATTATTTTATATTTTTTTTGGTCTAAAAAAACTTACTAATTGATTTTAACATAATTTAACGATAAAAATATATATTTTTTTTTTTTTTATAAAAAAATTTAAAAATAAAATTATTTTTGATATTAAAAAATATTATTTTAATCCCTGACTTTTATTATACAAAAAAAGATTAATCTTTGATGAATAATCAGGAATTATTAAATATTATAAATATTTTTTAATATTTTTTTAATTTTTGCATTTTTCTGGATATAATTTTTTTATTAATAAGTGTTTGCAAAATAGTATAAGAATTTCCTATAATCCAATATAAAGATAACATAGAATCACGAAAAGATAAAAACATCATAAATAAAATCATTATATAACTAACAAAATTCATTAGTTTTTCTGGCCTGATCGTATTAAATTCATTCGGAACTGATAAAACATTTTTATTTTTTATAGTTTCGGAATTATTCATTATTAATTTATTTAAAATAAACATACTAAAACCTGTTATTAAAGTTAGTGATATAGAAAAAAATAAATTATCATTGTTATTTTCTAATTGTAAATTTATTATACCTAAAAAAGGTTTTTTATTATAAACTTTAAAAATACCACCAGGAATACGAAAACGACGTAAAACACGGAACATAGCCAAAAACAAAAACATTTGACAAAAAGAAATTAATAAACTAGAAAACATATTTAAATTATACTTTTTATAAACTCGCATAATCTCTAAATGCATTCTTTTTATTTCCATAGGATTATTAGATAAAGAATATTTTGCTTGAATTTTATCAATTTCTGGTTGTGCCAAATTCATATTAAAAGCGAAATTATTAGTTTTAGTATAAATAGGCCATGATAAAGTTCTAATTAAAATAGTAGTTAATACAATTCCTAACCCTAAATTACCTACTACAAAACCATCTAATCCGTAAGATCCTATAGAAGAAAAAAAATTTAATAAAGAAGCTATAAAAATAATTAAAAAATTCCAAATATAACCGAAACCTAAAAATTTACTCCACTCTAATTTTGAAGGCCATTGAATAGGTAAATCTTCTTGATCATTTACAAAAATCTTTAAACCTAATTGTTGATTATCAGAAATATTATTTTTTAAAATAAAAAAATTTAATGTTTTGTTTTTGGAATTGGAATTCGAATATTTCTGACGAATAATATTATTATAATTTAGATTAGATATTTCTTTATTATCTTTAAAATCTTTATAAATGTTAAATTTTAATAAATCATTTGGTGTAATTGAACTGATTCTATTGGTTTTAAGTTCAATATTTTTTATAGATAACATTTCAAAATCTTTTTCTTGAGCAAAACGATTTAAAAAATAACTTCTATTAATTCCTGTTATCACTGTAAAAAATTTTTTTAATATAATAATTTTCTTTTCTAAAGAGATATTAAAATTATTAAAACTAAAATAATATTCTAGTCCTAAACATATTTTATTTATTGTTTCCTGTAATTGTTTTTTTACATAATCATTCCAATTTTTATTATCTAATAAATACCATTTTAAATTACCATTATCTTCGAGTTCGCAAACAAAAATATCTAAAAATTTCTGACATTCATATAAATCAAAATTTTTTAGTTCAAGTAATTTATTAAATAATTTATCGTCTGAAATATCGCTATTATTTTCTTTCTTTATAAAAACTTTTAAATCAATAATATTAGGTTCATCATTAATTTTTGTATCACTAAAAAATAAACCTCTAATACTGATAGTTATCAACAAACAAAATAAAAAAATAATTACAAATCTTTTTAAAAAAATAAATTTATCATCACTCATATATACAATAAATATCCTTATCAGGAACTTATAAGACGAGATTTTCTCAATAAAACTGACAATTTTACAGATAAATCGACAAAGTTCAATTTTTTTGCTGTCGGTTTAATAATAATAAATATGGATAGATTATTTGCGTTTTATTAATAGGATTTGTTTTTCTATTAACTATTACAAATAGCCCCCATCCAAACCGGACAAGCAAGTTTCCAAGCATCCGGCTTTCCATAATTTATCAATAAACAATAAATTACTGACTTCTTTCGCCCTATCAAGGTCGTTAACCTTGTTCCAGGGAGGACGATTCTCTTTATCATTCCAGATCAAGTTTTACTCCTCCGACTACTAAGAAGTCGCTTTATCCTTGGGCCTAATGACTTTAAACTCATTATTAGTTAATTTAATAACTGACCTTTAGGATTCTCCAAGTTACGCTAAATATCTACCTTGATTCCTTAGGCGAAGTAACCATTTTATTAATGGTGAGATTCCAGGTTTGTTAATTGATAAACTATCCAATACTTTTTATCTATATTGATAGATTCCGGACTACTCGATTACAGTAGTTTGCGAAGTAGGTTTCATTATTACATCTGCTTATCTTCTTAGGCCATTTCAGGCTTATCCTTAGAACCATTTGGTGGCGGTATCTTCTTGACTAACTACTTCGTCGCAATCCGCTTTTAAGAACTGCTGTAATTCCTGAGAGTTTCCTTTTCAAAAACCGTTCTTAGCCTTACAGTGTTTATCGCACTGGTGATTGGTCAAATCACACGATATTTAGGCCTCTTTGGCGCCCTAAAAAAAACATTAGGTTTTAAAACTGAAGAATAATTATAAATGATTGCTCTTATACGACGTTTAATTAAATTTCTCTCATGAGACTTCCCATATCTTTTGTTAATACTTAAAGCAAATTTAAAATTCAAAGTTTTAGCATAATGGATATAATATATTTTAAAAAAATAATTAGCTACACTTTTATTATCATTTTGGAAAATTAAATTAATTTCTTTATTTTTACTTAAAATAAATTTTTTTTTCATCATAATATTTTTTTAATTTGATTCATTAGAATATTATAAAAAAATAACAATTTTAATTTTATTCATAATATTAAACTGTTAATTGATAACGCCCTTTGAATCTTCTATTAGATAAAAGACGGCGTCCACTAGAATTAGACATTCGTTTCAAAAAGCCATGTGTCCTTTTTCGTTTAATTTTACTAGGTTGATAAGTTCTTTTCATTTTTTTAATATCTTTCCTTTTGAATATTTTAAATTTTATTAACAACTAAAATAAAACAATAGAAATTACTAATATTAATTACACCAAACAATAAAATAAGCTAAATAACTAAATTATAATTTTTTTTTAAATTTAATAATCATTATCATTAATTTGACTTAAATTAACTAAACAAAATTTCTTGAACTTGTTTTTGATCTAATTTTTGTATTAATAAAGTTAATAAATTAATGGTATTTTTAATATCTTGTTGATGAACGATAGAAGCATGAGAATGTATATAACGAGTAGGTACCGAAATTACTAAAGCTGCAGCTCCTATATGACGTGTATGCATAGCAGCAGCATCTGTAGTCCCACCTTCCGGAGCAGCTTCTTGAAAAGGAATATTATTGTCTCGGGCTACTTTTAATACAAATTCCCTTAAAGATGTATGAGCCACTAATCCGTGATCATAACAAGATATTTGCGGACCTTTTCCTAAATAACTAATAGATGTGTTTTGATTACCCGGAACATCATTAGCAACACAAACATCTACCGCTATAGCAATCTCAGGTTTTACCTTATTAGCACTAGTAATAGCTCCTCTTAAACCTACTTCTTCTTGAACTGTAAAAGCTCCTATAAATTGATTAGGATTATTTTGTAATTTTTCTAATACTTCAGTAACAATTAAAACTCCAACCCGATTATCTATTGCTTTTGCCAAAATAAAATCTTCGCTACCTAAAGTACGACATTCCAAATAAGGAGTAATCATATTTCCGATAGTAACTCCTAATTTTTGAGCCGCTTCTTTAGTTGAAACACCTATATCTAAAAATAAATTCTTAATACTTGGATTTTGATTACGTTCATTAACACTCAAAGAATGCGGGGGTTTAGCACCGGTAACACCCCAAACAATACCTTTATTAGTATGAATCTGCCAAAGTTGAGCTAACATAACTGTAGGTAACCAACCGCCTATAGTTTGAAATTTAATGAAGCCGTTGTCTGTAATTTCAGTAACCATTAAACCGATTTCATCCATATGACCAGCTAACATAATTTTTGGACCATTTTTTCCTTTATAAGCTATCAGACTACCTAAATTATCATATTCTATTTTATCTACTAAAGAAATAACATTCTTTTGGAGATAATTAGTAATCTGTTTTTCTTGTCCAGAAATACCATTTAACATAGTTAATTCTTTCATTTTAAGGAATAAATCTGACATGTTTAATTTTTCTCTCCTTTTTAAAAAAATTAAATTTTTTTAATTATTTTTAACAATTTTTTTATTATAACTGGAAATTTGCTTAATAACAATGAATAAATAGAATAAAAATAAAAAACCAAAAAAAATAGAAAAAATTCTTAAAATTATATAAGAAAAATCAATATTTTTTCCTAATAAAAAACAACTTATGCCAAAAGTTACTAAATAACCATTCAAACTCCAAATATTAATTTTATTATTCTGCCATCCAAATAAATGCAAAGAAATAAAACAATGAATCATTAAAATATAACTAATAATATTACTTAAAGTGAGAATTTTTTGTACAAAAGAATTAGTAATTAAAAAAGACATAAATAAACTAATAGAAACAGTTAATAAAAAAAATGTTTCTATTAAAAAGAAAAACTTTTTTAATCCTGAATTTTTTTTAAAATTTACAAATACAAAATAATAATTAAACAATAACAATAAAATTCCTAATAAAATATCACTTATTCTAATCCCTTTTATAGAAAAATATTTAGGTTCAAAACATGCTAAAGAACTTAATAAAAATAAAATAGTTATAAAAATATTTAAGATAATTTTTTTAAAAGTTATTTTTTTAATTTCATACATATTTTGTAATCCTCTTTAAACAAATTTATAATTAAATTTTTAGTTTATTTACAATTTCGCCAATAATAAATCAATTAATTCAGCTTTTTTTAACTTAGAAACTTTGTTAATATTATGTTGTTTAGCTAACTTACGTAAATTTAATAAATTCATTTTTTGTAAAGACGATAAGTTTATTGTAAATCCATTATCTAAAGAAATATCTGATTTTTTTTGTTTTATATCCTCAATATTATCCGTTAAAGAATGTTGAATAATAGTATCCGGACAATCTTTGTTAATAGATTGCGAATTTAAAGAATCAAAATCTGAATTTAAATCAGATTCTAAAATATCTTTTGAATCTGATGTAGATTTAGAAATATGTTTTGTTAATTTGTTTTTCTGAAAATCAAGAAAACTTTTTTGAGACATTTCAATATAAAATTTAAACATTTCAGGCTTATTAATAATTAAATTAGCCAAAATTTTACGATTTACATCAACACCAGCTAATTTTAAACCATATATAAAAGAGGAATAATTCATACCATTTTCTGAACATCCAGCATTAATACGACGAATCCATAAAGAACGCCAATCTCTTTTATTTCTTTTACGACCAACATAAGCATATTGCCATGAACGCATCACTTGTTCATGAGCAGTTTTATAAATGGTACTTTTAGAACCTACATAACCTTTAGCTAATTTTAATATTTTTTTACGACGTCTACGTCGAGCTGGCACTAAATTTACTTTAACCATGACTATTCTTCTTTCCTTAGATTTATATCAATTTGCTAAATTAAATTTTTAATACGCTTTAAATCTGAAGAATCTACATAAGTAAATCCTCTTAATTGTCTATTTTGTTTAGTAGTTTTAGAACCGGCTAAATGATTTTTAAAAGCATGTTTGCGTAACCATTTACCAGTTTCAGTAATTTTGATACGTTTTTTTAAACCTTTATGTGTTTTTTTTTTCAAAATCAATTACCATTATTTCTTTCTATTTTTTTAAAACAAAAACTAAATGCATCGCGACATCCAAATAACCTAATAATAAAATTAATTAGATTTCAAAGGAATTAACAAAGAATTAATTTGATTTCCTTCTATTTTAGGAGGAATATCAACCTTTGATACTAAACTTAAAGCTGATATAATTTTTTTAAAAATGTCATTACCAATACTAGGATTTATAACCATTCTACCTGGTAAAAACATATTAATTTTCACTTTATGTCCATTTTTTAAGAAATCCTCAGCTTTTTTAATTTTAACATATAAATCATTATCTTGGATACGAGGACTTAAGCAAATAGTTTTAATATTCATTTGATTATGTTGTTTTTTTCGATTTTGTTTAATTTTTTTTTGTTGTTCATAATAAAATTTAGAATAATTAACTAAACGTACTACTTTAGGATTGGAATGAGCATTGATCAAGACAAAATCTTCATTTTTCTGTTCAGCTAAATCAAATATTTGTTCTTTTTGAAAAATACCTAATTGTTTTCCTTGGTTATCAATAACCAAATATTCTCCAGCAGGAACTTTTTCATTATATAAAAAACTAATTTTTACATTTTCTTTTTTATTTTTTTTATGTTTAATAATGTGTGTAACTCCTTTTTTGAACTATATTTATAATTTTAACGAAAAAATTAAAATTATTTAAAATAACCTTAATTATTATATATTAATACAATTAAAATATACAAAACCACTTTAAAATAAAAATCAATTGTACTATATTTTATCAACAATAAAATATTATAATAACTAGAAAAAATTAACAAACAATCAAAATCTTATATCTTTAAAATAAATTTAAATAAATTTATTACTTAATTATCTTACTAATTTTAATCTAGGTAAAATTATAAACTTTAAAGATAGATAATTCAACAATAAAACGAAAAAATTATTATTTATTAATAATATATAATCCGATAATTATCAATTTTTCATTGTATTTTTAATAATATTATTATTTATGTTTTTATCTAATAATAATAAAATCTAAAATAATTTTATAAATTTAAGAAAAATTAAATTGATTAAATCGCAAATAAATGTATAAGCTAAATATAAAAAATTATAATTTTATGATATCAAGAATAAAAAATTTTAATACGATTAAAATACAAAAAAAGACTATAAAATAGTCTTCTTTCGTAATTAATTAACTTTAAATTAATTCGGTAAAATTTCAATAATTTTTCCCGAACCAATAGTTTTACCACCTTCACGGAAAGCAAAAGATGTACCCACCTCTAATGCTACAGGTTTAATCAAATCTACTTTAATAGTAACATTATCACCTGGCATCGCAAAAGCAACATCTTTTTCTAGTAAAGTAATAATACCTGTTACATTAGCAGTTCTAAAGAAAAATTGAGGTCTATAATTAGTTCGGAAAGATTTTTTACGACCACCTTCTTCTTCAGTCAAAATATAAACTTCTGCTTTAAATTGAGAATAAACTTTTAAAGAATTAGGTTTCACTATTACCTGACCTTTTTTAATATCGCTATGTTTAATACCGCGTAATAAAATAGCAGCATTATCCCCAGCTTGAATTTGAGTTTTAGATTTTTTAAAAATTTCTAAACCTATTGCAACAGTAGAAGTATCTTTATCCAAACCAAGAATTTCAATTTCGTCACCTAAAGATAATGTTCCTCTTTCTACTCGACCAGAAGCGGTAGTACCACGACCTGTAATAGAATATATATCTTCGATAGGCATTAAAAAAGGTTTATCAATGTCACGCAAAGGAAGAGGTAATTTATCCAACTCCGCTACTAAATCTGCAATTTTTGATACATAATTTTCGTCACCATCTAAAGCTTTTAAAGCGGAACCTTGAATAATAGGTATTTCTGAACCATTATAACCATTTTTAGTTAAAATTTCGCGTATTTCATGCTCTACTAAAGGTATTAAATCAGGAATAGCTGTATCACATTTATTTAAAAAAACTATTAAATTTGGGACACCAACGTGTTTAGCTAATAAAATATGTTCACGAGTTTGAGGTTGAGGACCATCGGCAGCTGAAACCACTAAAATAGCAGCATCCATTTGAGCTGCTCCAGTAATCATATTTTTAATATAATCTTTATGACCAGGACAATCAATATGAGCATAATTACGAGTATCACTTTCATACTCTAAATGATGAGCATTAATAGTAATACCACGTCTTTGTTCTTCAACAGTTTTATCTAAAGTTTGAATATCTTTACGAAATTTAGCTAAATTTTTAGCAGCTAAATAATTATTAATAGCTAAACTTAAAGTACTTTTACCATGATCTACATGACCAAGTGTTCCTACATTTAAATGAGGTTTAATAACTTGTGATTCTTCTTTATTGTTTATTTTTGCTTTTGACATTTTATTTTCTCCATTTAAATATTTTTTTACCAAAATAATTCTTAATTATTATAATGTCAGAAATATTAACAAAATTGTATTTAACTAATTTTATTTATTACGTGATTCAATAATTTTATTAGCAATATGTTCAGGAGATTTTTCATATTTAAAAAATTCCATAGAGAAATTTGCTCTTCCCTGAGTATTAGAACGCAAACTACTAGAATACTTAAACATTTCTGCTAAAGGCACAAAAGCTTGAATTTTCATAACCATACCTTCATTTTCTTGTTTTTCTAAACGACCTCGACGAGAAACTAAATCTCCTATAACATTACCAATGTATTCATGAGGAGTAATTAACTCTAATTTCATAATAGGCTCTAAAATAACAACTAATTTACTATTACGCAATTTACGCAAGGCTGCAGCTGCAGCAGATTTAAAAGCAAATTCAGAAGAGTCAACTTCATGGAAAGCGCCACTAAATAAAGTAGCTTTAATATCGGTTAAAGGATAACCAGCAATTATACCACTAGATAAAGATTCCTGCAAACCTTTAGATACAGCTGGAATATAATTTTGCGGAATAGCACCGTATTTAACATTATTAACGAATTCAAAACCTTTTCCAGGATTAGGTTCAAATAAAATTTGAACATAACCATACTGACCGCGCCCCCCTGTTTGATGTTTACATTCGCCATCCACTTCTATAGAACTAATTAAAGTTTCTCGATAAGCAACTTGAGGCTCAGAAACTTTTACTTGAATTTGAAATTCTCTTTTTAAACGCTCCATTAAAACATCTAAATGTAAATCGCCCATTCCAGCAGCAATCATTTGTTTTGATTCCGGATCTACAGTAAATTTAAAAGTTGGATCTTCTTGAGTAAAACCGAACAAAGCAGAACTAATTTTTTCCTGTTCCTTCGCTAAAACAGGTTCTACTGCAACTTGTAAAACTGGTTCAGGAAAACTCATTTTTTCTAACAAAATAAAATCATTTCCGTATGTCAAAGTATCACCTGTAATAGTATTTTTCAAACCAATTACAGCTACAATATCACCAGCATAAGCTTCTTTAATATCTTGCCGAGAATTAGCATGCATTAGTAATAAACGCGAAGCACGTTCTGTAATATTTTTATTATTATTTTTTATATAAGAACCAGCTTTTAGACAACCTGAATAAATACGTACAAAAGTTAAACGTCCAAAAGAATCTGTCATAACTTTAAAAGCTAATGCAATAAAAGATTCTTTAAAATTAATTTTACGAACAATAGGTTGTTCATTTTTATCATAACCATTAATATTTGGCAAATCTAAAGGCGAAGGTAAAAAATCTACTAAAGCATTTAATAAAGGCACAATACCTTTATTTTTTAAAGCTGAACCACATAAAACTGGAAAAAAATTAACTTCTAAAGTGGCTTTGCGAAGTGCTTTTTTTATTAAAGAAATAGAAATAGGTTTATTTTCTAAAAGATTATTTAATAATTCATCATTTAAAGAAGCTAATTTATCTATTAATATTTGTCTTTTGGAATTAACAAGTTCTTTTAGTTCTTCAGGGATAGAAATTAATTGATTTTCTCGATCAGGATTAGAAGAATATTCCCAAGCTTTCATTTCTATTAAATCAACAAAACCGCGAAAATTATTTTCTACACCAATAGGCCATTGAATAGCGTAAGCAAATACATTTAACCTTTTTTCTAAACTAGCAATAGCATTTTCAAAATTAGCTCCTAATTTATCAATTTTATTAACAAAAACAATTCGAGGAACTTTATAATAAGTTGCTTGACGCCAAACAGTTTCTGTTTGTGGTTCGACTCCGGCTTGAGCATCTATAACTACCACACCACCATCCAAAACACGTAAAGAACGATTAACTTCTGAAGAAAAATCTATATGTCCTGGAGTATCGATAATATTTATTTTACAATTATTCCAAAAAACAGTAGTAGCGGCTGATGTTATAGTAATGCCTCTTTCTTTTTCTTGATCCATCCAATCCATTTGCGATAAACCTTCATGAGTTTCTTTAGCTACACGAATTTTTCCAGTATAAAATAAAATCCTTTCAGTGGTAGTGGTTTTTCCTGCATCTATATGAGCCATAATACCAATATTACGTATTTTATCTAATTCTAATTCAATTCCCATGTTGCCTCCTTTAAGTTGAAAATATTAAACGCACTTTTTTACCAACGATAATGAGCAAAACTTCTATTAGCTTCAGACATACGATGAATTTCATCACGCTTTTTAACTGCTAATCCCGTTCCGGAAGCAGCAGAAATAATTTCTTGAGCAAGTTTTTCTTTCATACTTTTTTCATTGCGTTTACGTGCTCCCATAATTAACCATTTTAAACCTAAAGAATAACGTCTTTCAACCGAAACTTCTAAAGGAACTTGATACTTTTGACTACCAATAGTTCGTGTACGTAATTCTACTAAAGGCATAATATGATTAAAAGCTTCATTAAGAACTTCTATTGGTTCTTTTTTTGTTAATATTTTAACTTGGGATAAACAGTTATATACTATAGAGCAAGCAATATCTTTTTTTCCATCCTTCATAAGTTTATTAATAACTCTGGTTACTAAAACAGAATTGTAAACAGGATCTAAAGGCAATGTTCTTTTTTTAAAACTTTTTTTACGAGACATAAGTTTATACACCTTAATTTATTTGAATTTTAATAAATTCTTATTTTTTCGCACCATATCGAGAACGACCTTGTTTCCGATTAGCTACTCCGGCAGTATCAAGAACTCCTCGAATAACTTGATAACGAACTCCAGGCAAATCTTTAACACGACCACCTCTTATTAATACAAGACTGTGCTCTTGTAAATTATGACCTATACCAGGAATATAAGCTGTCACTTCTTGGCGATTTGACAAACGAACTCTAGCTACTTTTCTTAAAGCAGAATTAGGTTTTTTAGGAGTAGTAGTATATACTTTTAAACAAACTCCAGATTTTTGAGGAGAATTAATATTTTTAAATTTCTTTTTTAAAACATTAAAACGAATAGATAAAGCTGATGATTTGGTTTTAGTATTTTTTTTTACTCTTCGTTTTCTGATTAACTGAGAAATAGTAGGCATGTTTAAACAATAAAACCTTTCTTTGTTATTTTTGTAATTAGAAATATAAGACGACCTAAATTTTATCTTTTTTTTGAACAAAAGTCAATATAAACTTCATTTCATTTAAAAAAGATTATTTAAAACATTTAATAATAGCAAATATCTCAAAAATCAAAAATATATACTCAAATTTAATTGAATGATTATAATTTTAATAATTGTTTTTAATAATTATTTATTTTTATCTTCTTCTTTTAATGGATATTCAAATAAAGAATGATTTAAAATTCCAGTTCCGGCAGGTATTAAACCACCTAAAATAACATTTTCCTTTAAACCTAATAAAAAATCTTTTTGACCTTTAATTGTAGCATCAATCAAAATTTTAGTAGTTTCTTGAAAAGATGCGGCAGATAATAAAGAATCACTTTTTAAAGAAGATCTTGTAATACCAAAAACTATAGGTCGACCAGCCGCTAATTTTTTATTTTGTTGAATTAATTGCATATTTATTTTCTTAAATTCTTTTATAGAAACTTCAGATCCCGGTAATAAATTACTGTCGCCTTCGGAAATAACTAAAATTTGTTTAAACATTTGACGAATAATAATTTCAATATGTTTATCACTAATATACACACTTTGAGATTGATATACCTGTTGTACTTCTTCTAAAATATATTTTTGAGTAGTTACTACAGAACTAATACGCAATAATTCTCTTAAATCTATCGAACCAGAAGTTAAACGTTGTCCGGCTTTTACAGCCATACCATCATTCACTAAAATATCTACATTAGAATCTACAGTATAAAGATATTCTTGTTGAGGATTAATCGCTGAAACTATAACAATATCTGATGAATAAAGATTACTAGATTTAATTTCTTTAACTATACCATCATATTCACTTATTAAAGCTTTACCTTTAGGTTTACGAGCTTCAAATAATTCTTGAATACGGGGTAATCCTTGGGTAATATCGGAAACTGATAAAACCCCTCCTGTGTGAAATGTTCTCATAGTTAACTGAGTACCAGGTTCACCAATAGATTGAGCAGCGATAATACCAACAGCTTCTCCAATCTCAACCGCTTTATTAGTAGCTAAATTCAAACCATAACATTTAGCACAAATACCATAATCAGAATTACATGTTAAAACACTTCTAATTTTAACCGATAAAATTCCTGTTTTAACAATATTTTCCGCTATTTCACGAGTAATTAATTCGCCAAAGTTAACTATAACTTGTTTATTCGAAGGATCTATAATGCTTTGCGCTATATAACGACCAAATAAACGTTGTTGTAAAGAAATAATCTCTTTACCATCTTGCTCCAAAGAAGTTACATAAACACCTTTATCACTGCCGCAATCATGTGACATAATAATCACATCTTGAGCAACATCAACTAAACGACGAGTTAAATATCCGGATTCAGCCGTTTTTAAAGCTGTATCAGTAGACACCTTTCTAGCTCCATGAGTTGAAATAAAAAATTCATGCACATTCAAACCTTCTTTGAAAGAAGATTTAACAGGGATTTCTAATTGATTATTAGTAGGACTATGCATTAAACCTCTCATACCGGATAACTGTGCGAAATTAGAAACATTACCACGAGCACCACTATCGCTTATCATAAATAAATGATTATCTTGATTAAATTCTTGCATTAAACCTTCTTGAATAACATTACGAACGTTTTTCCATTCTTGAATAATTAAACTTTTTTTTTCACTAGTAGTTAAAAATCCTTTATCATGCCATTGTTCAATATCTGTAATTTTATTTTCTACTTGAGCTATTAATTCAGATTTTTTAGAATAAACATTAATATCTGCATGGGAAATAGTTACTCCCGACATAGTTGAATATTTAAAACCTAAATTTTTAATATCATCTAACATTTTTGATGTTTCCGAAATATTACTTCTTTTAAAAACTCGATCAATGATAAGGGACAAAAAACGTTTTTTAAAAGGTTCAGGAGTAGGAATATTATGCAAATATTCCATCAAATTAACACCTTTAGGTATAAAATAAACATCTGGAGTTTTTATTTCTAAATTAAATATGGTTGGTTCTTGTAAATAAGGAAAATCATTAGGCAAAATACTATTAAAAATTAATTTACCTAATGTAGTAACTAAATATTTATTTTTTTGTTCATCATTAAAATAAGAAGAAATATTAGAGGAGCGCACTAAAATACGAGTATGCAAAGCTATTTGTTTATTATAAAAAGCTAATTCAGCTTCTTGTAGATCATTAAAAACTTTTCCTTCATTACGATGTTTATACTGATGTTGTTGGTTTCTAAAATCAGCATTGTAACCTTTTATAATGCGTTTACGTGTTTCTTCGATAGTCAAATAATAATTACCTAACACCATATCTTGAGAAGGAGATAAAACTGGACTACCATTTTTAGGATCTAATATATTATAAGAAGATAACATCAATAAACGAGCTTCAGCTTGAGCTTCTACAGAAAGAGGAACATAAACGGCCATTTGATCTCCATCAAAATCCGCATTAAAAGCTAAAGTAACTAAAGGATGTAATCTGATAGCTTTGCCGTCGATTAATTTCACTTGAAAACCTTGTAATCCTTGACGATGTAAAGTAGGTGCTCTATTTAACAAAACAGGATGTTCTTGAACAACTTCTTCTAATAATTTCCACACATGTTCATTCATTTTTTCATATAAAATATTAGCACTTTTTTTATCAATACCTTTAGATTCTTGTAATTTATTTAATACAAACGGTTTAAACAAAACAATAGCCATTTGTCGCGGAATACCGCATTGATGTAATTTTAAATCAGGTCCTACAATAATAACGGAACGACCAGAATAATCTACCCTCTTTCCTAATAAATTTTGACGAAAACGTCCTTGTTTGCCTCTTAACATTTCCGATAAAGATTTTAAAGGTTTATTACGTTCGATATTAGAAGTACTTTTTTTACTAGATTTAGCATTATCAAATAAAGCGTCTACAGCTTCTTGTAACATTCTTTTTTCATTTTTAATAATCAATCTAGGAGCATTTTGTTTCAATTGTCTTTTTAAACGATTATTACGATTTAAAATCCTACGATATAAATCATTAATGTCAGCGGAAGCAAAACGTACACCTTGTTCGAGAGCAACTATAGGCCTTAAACTAGGAGGAATAACATTAATAGCCTCTAAAACAATCCATTCTGGTTTATTATCGGATTGATAAAAAGATTCCATTAATTCTAATCTTTTAACAATCAAATCTCTTTTTTGTTTGGATGCTTGTTTTAATTCTAATCTCAATAACTGAATAGTTTCTTCCATATTCAATTCTTTTAACATAGTTTTAACAGCTTCAGCGCCAGTTAAAGCCACAAAATTATTATCACAACGTTCCAAATATTGACCATATTCTAACTCAGATATAATACTATATTTAGTTAAATCGCTATTACCAGGATTAATAACTATATATGATACATAATAAACGATTTCTGCTAATTCTTTAGCTTTCATACCTAATAAAATAGCCAAACGGCTAGGCAAACTATTTAAAAACCATGTATGAACTACAGGAGCAGCTAAATCAATATGACCCATTCTTTCACGTCTAACTAGTTGTTCTGTAATTTCTACACCACATTTAGAACAAATTTGACCTTTTTTTAAAGTTTGTTTTTTAGAACATATACATTGCAAATCTTGAACAGGACCAAAAATAATAGGACAAAATAATCCTCCTTTTTCCGGTTTAGCTGTACGATAATTAATAGTTTCATAATTTACAACTTCACCATAAGATTTTTGACGAATTTCATGAGGAGAAGATAAACGAATTTTAAAATAATCGTATTCTCGATTATTATTATTTGAAAAAATAGCTTTATCAATTATCCATGAAGATGCAGATTCGTGTTCATTATTCTCGTGTTTCCAAATAATATTATCTGTATCAGAAACAGAATTATCAATTGTCTGATGAAAAGTATTTTTTAAACCATTATATAAATTTAAAAAATTCATCAAAAGATCCTGATAAGCAGGATTATAACTAAATAAATTAAGCAAAACATCTTTATCAGTCTCTAATAAAGATAAACAATTGAAAATATTATTTTGACATAAAATATTTAAAATCTCTTGATTTAGATTTAAATTACTTAAAGATTCAGGAAGACCATACTTTCTCAAAATAACTACAAATTCTCGAAAAGATTCTTCGTTTAATGAAGCAACTAATTCATTCAAATGATAATTATTAATATCATTTAAATTATTAATACCTATAGATTTTAAATTTTTCAAAGTTCTTTTAGTTAAAGCAAAATCTTCAATTTTCATATTTAACATAATCGGGTTTACTTTTTGTTCTCCTTATTATTTGAAACTAAAGAACGATTAATTTGATTATCCTTAGTATCAGCTTTAATTAATTCTACATGTAATCCTAATGCTTGTAATTCTTTAGTAAAAACTCTAAAACTTTCCGGAATAGAAGGTTTAGGAAAACGTAAACCATTAACTATAGCGTGATATAATTGATTACGCCCTATAATATCATCACTTTTCAAAGTTAAAATTTCTTGCAAAGTATGAGCAGCTCCATAAGCTAATAAACTCCAAGTTTCCATTTCTCCAATTCTTTGGCCGCCTAAAAAATTACGTCCACTACCAGGTTGTTGCAAAATTAAAGTATAAGTTCCAACATTTCTAGCATGTATTTTATCTTCAACCATATGAGATAATTTTAACATATACAAAATACCCACAGATATAGGATTATCATACGGTTCACCTGTTCTACCATCGTATAAAGTCATTTTTCCATCAAAAGGTAAATTAGCTTCTTGCATAATATTTTTTAAATCTTCATTATCAGCACCATCTAAAACCGGAGTAGCAACCTTAATATTTAATTTATGCGCAGCCATTCCTAAATGCATTTCTAAAATTTGTCCAATATTCATCCGACTAGGAACACCTAAAGGATTTAAAATAACATCCACAGGAGTTCCATCCGACATATAAGGCATATCTACTTTAGCAGCGATACAAGAAATTACTCCTTTATTGCCATGTCTTCCAGCTATTTTATCACCTTCTCGGATTTTTCTTTTTTTAGCTATATAAACTTTAATAATTTCATTAACACCAGGAGTAGAAATAAAATCACCTTTTTTAACAGAAAAATATTGTACGCTCTGAACAATACCACTCTCACCACAAGGAACCTTTAAGGAAGCATCTTTATAATCACGAGATTTTTCTCCAATAATTGTTTGAATTAATTTTTCATAAGGATTATTCTCTAAAGAGCTTTGAGGGATAATAACAATCTTACCAACTAAATAATCACCTTCGTTAACTTCGGAACCAGGAATAATAATACCTCGAGAGTCCAAATTCTTAATAGCTTCAGCACTCACATTAGGTATTTCTCGAGTTATTTCTTCTCTTCCTGCGCCTTTCTTTAATTCTCGAACTTGAATTTCATATTTACTAATATGAACAGAAGTAAAAATATCTTCTTGTACTAAACGTTCTGATAAAATTACAGCGTCTTCGTAATTATAACCATCCCAAGTCATAAAAGCTACTGTAACATTTTTACCTAAAGCTAATTCACCTTGATGAGTAGAAGAACCATCAGCAATAATATCCCCTTTATTAACGTTTTCATTTAATTTAACAATAGGTTTTTGCAAAATTAAAGTATCTTGATTAGATTTATCAAAAGTAGATAAAATATAAATCTTTTGTTCTCCGTTATTATTTTCAATAATAATTTTTTTAGCATCTACATAAACTACAAATCCACTTTCTTCAGCAATAACAACGCAACCTGAATCTTTTACTATTCTATGCTCAATACCAGTAGCTACAATAGGAGATTCAGAAATTAATAAAGGTAAAGCTTGTCGTTGCATATTAGCACCCATTAATGCTCTAGAAGCGTCATTATGTTCTAAAAAAGGAATAGATGCTGTAGCTACAGATACAATTTGTTTAGGAGAAACATCTATATAATCAATTTGATCAACACTATATAAACTAATTTCTCCATTTCGTCTAGCAATTACTTTCGATTGTTTAAAACTAAAATCATCATTTAAACAAGATGAAGATGTAGCAATAATACGATTTTCTTCTTGAATAGAAGTTAAATATTCATATTGATGAGAAACTACTGATTTACCATTTTCATGAATTACTTTAAAAAAAGGAGTTTCAATAAAACCATATTGGTCTACTTGAGCATAAGTAGCTAAAGAACAAATCAAACCAATAGATGGACCTTCAGGAGTTTCAATAGGACACAATCTGCCGTAATAAGAATCATTAACATCTCTTAACTCTACGCCCGCTCGATCACGATCAATTCCTCCGCTACCTAAAGCAGAAATTCTACGTTTTTGAGTAATAATAGCTAAAGGATTAATTTGATCCATAAAATGAGATAAACGTGAACTGCAAAAAAAAGTTTTAATAGCCATAGAAAGAGAAGAAAAATTAAATAATCCTCCTGGTGTAATAGAATCGAATTTACTAATAGACATACGATCTTTGATATTTTTTTTAGTTCTATTCAAACCTACACGTAATTGATTTTTTAAAAGTTCTCCAATCAACCTTAATCTTCTATTCCCTAGATGATCAATATCATCAATAGTGCCAATATTATGATAAAGATTTAAATAGTAACTAATAGACGCTATTATATCAGATAAAACAATATTTTCAGCATCTTCAGATTGATCATTGCCTATAATTTTAATAAAATGTTTATTATTTTTATTATCCAAAACATAAACTTCTAAACTTTCATTAAAAACTTTTTGTCGATCTTTAAAAATTTTATGAATATATTCTTTATTAGTAAAATATTTAATAATTTTATCATCAATATTATATTTATGAGTTTCTAATAAAATCTTCAAAATATCATCATCTAAAAGCGTATCAGCCTTAATCAATACTTGTCCTGTTTGGGAATGCAAAATATCTTCTTTAATATATATTTGATCATCATTTATGTTTTTTCTATAAGTAAATGAATTGGAATCATGATTTTGATTTTGTAAATGAAAATCAGAATTAACTAATTCCACACGAAATTTATCTCTATGTAATGATAATTTTTTAATAACTTCATAGTTTAAAAAAGTTCCAGAAGAAAATAAAATTTCATTATTAGTTAAATCTTTAATATCTTGAGCTAAAAAAGTATTTTCAGCTCTATTTAAAACATCTAATTTACGATTCAACTTATATCGTCCTACTAAAGATAAATCATATTTATCTTTATCAAACAAACGATTACGAATAAATTCTCTTGCTGCATTAGTAGGAACTCTTTCTCCTTGATGCAACTTAGAATAGAGTTCAACAATAGCGTCATTGCAATTAGAATCATTATCTTTATTAAAACTTAAATCTAATAAAGGATTGATTCCAAAAGTTTTTTCAATTTCTTCTTGAGTATCAAAACCTAAAGCATGAATAAATTTTGTTAAAGGTATTTTTTTCGAACGATCCAATTTAGCATATAAAAAATCTTTATTATTTTGCTCAAACTCTATCCAAGCACCTCTAGTAGGGATAATTTGAGCAGTAAAACGATTTTTATTAATTTTATTATCCAATTTAGCAGTAAAATAAGCTCCTGCTGAACGAACTATTTGAGAAACTACAACTCTTTCTGTACCATTAATTATAAAAGTACCTGCAATAGTCATTAAAGGTAAATCTGTCATTAATATACGGGCTTTTTTAGTTTGTTGAGTAATAACGTTTTCCAACGTTACATTTAAAAACAATTCCGCACTATAAGTAAATCCCCTTTTTTTAGATTCTTCAGCGTTAAATTTCGGTTCTTCTAAAAAAAAATCATTAAAATATAATTTTAAATCGCCATTATAACTCTCAATAGGGAAAATACTTTTTAATGATGTTTTAATACCATAATTTAAAAATTCTTGAAATGATTTTGTTTGAATCTCGATTAAGTTTGGTAAATCCAAATCATATTTCATTTTAGAATAATTTCGTCGTTCAACCTTGGTGCCATATTTTACATTACAATATTTTTTCATTTTTTATTTAGAACTCCCAACAAATATCAACATAAATTGAATTTAAATTTAAAAAATTAAATTCTTAATAGACAAAACATCAAAAAAATATTAGATAACAATAAAGATAATAAAAAACCTAAGATACTTACTTTAGTTCTCAGGTTTAATAAATATTTAGGTTATCAAAAAATTCTATTTATTGTTGCCAAAACTATATATTTTGCAACCAATCTATAAAATATATTTTTTATTCAATTTTCACTTGAGCTCCTAAATTTTCTATTTGTTTTTTTATTTCTTCAGCTTGTTCTTTATTAACATTCTCTTTGATTAATAAATTAACATTTTCAGATTGACATGCTGATATTAATTCCCCAATCTTAAAACCAAAATTTTTAACTAAATGTTGAATAACCGCAGTACGAGATTGACCCGCAGAAGTCATAATAATTTTAAATTCTGTTTGCTCATTTTTTTCTACAACAACATCTTCATTATTACTACTTACATTAGCGACATTTTCCATTTTAATACCAAAAGAATCTTGAATTTTAGTTACCAATTCTTGTAACTCTTTAACCTTCATATCACCTAAAAATTGAATAATTTGTTCTATTTTATTATTGTCTGCCATTGTTAATCTCCTATTTATAATTCAAATTTTATTTATTTTAGCAAATAATTAGAATATATATATAACATTAAAAATTTATTCATTACTAATTCAAATTTTTTTATTTTTTTGTATTAATAATTGTAAAACGGTAATTATATTTTTAACAGGCGCAGAAACACTAAATAACAACATAGATAACAATGCTGATTTAGATGGTATTTGCGCTAATTTAATTATTTGCTCCAAAGAACAAATTTCATTTTCTATAATACCAAAATTAATTTTTAAAAATTCATTCATTTTAGAAAATTTGTATAAAGCATTCAAAGAAGAAAAAATATCCGAAGAATTAGATAAAGTCCAAAATAAAGCTTTGGGATTTTTAAACTCAATTAATTCATCATATTTTGACTTAATTAATGCTCTTTTAATAATATTATTAGGTACTACTTGAAACTTGCACGGAACCAATTCTCGTAATTTACGGCGTAAATTAGTCAAATCACTTACTTTTGATCCTTTAAATTCTAATAAAACAACTAAATTAGAATTATCAATATTTTGAGATAAATAATCAACATAATTACTTTTCTCTTTAATAACAGATTTTAACATAAATCGTTGTTTCCTTTTTAAACAATATAAATTTAATTAATAAATAATATAATCAAAAGATTAGTTTATAAAAGATAAAATAAAAAATAATTAAATAATAGTTTTTTTCAATTTTACCTAATCGATAAAGGATCAACTTTAATACTTGGAGACATGGTAGAAGAAATAGTTATATTTTTAATTAATTCGCCTTTGACTGTTTTAGGTTTTATAGAAATCAAATGATTATATAAAAAAACCAAATTTCCTGTTAATTCTTCTTTATTAAATGACAATTTACCTATTACCGTATGAAGATTACCAAATTTATCTACTTTATATTCCATTCTACCTTTTTGAATATCCTTTATAATTGGCTCTACATTTTCTGTCATAGTTCCTAATTTTGGATTAGGCATTAATCCTTTAGGCCCCAAAAGTTTTCCTAACTTAGTCAAAGAAGGCATAAAGCTAGCAACAGATATCAAAACATCAAAATCTGTCCAACCATTAGATATTTTTTGAATTAATTCTTGATCACCAACAAAATCTGCACCCAATTCTTTAGCTTTCTGAGCTTGTTCTCCTTGGGCAATAACAACAATACAAAATTTTTTACCCAAACCATAAGGCAAAACAACAGAACCACGTATATGTTGATCTACTTTTTTATGTTCAATATTTAAAACAAAAACGCATTCAGCAGTTTCATCAAATTTTGCAGTTTTAATATTATATAATAATTCAACAGCATCATGCATTTTATAAATTTGATTAAAGTCTATTTTTTTACTAATTGATAAATATTTTTTACTTCTTGTCATAAATTTTAAGCCTTATATACTATATAATCATATGCCTTTCTTTTTTATTTATCAAACACAATAAATTATTATTTCTCTACAATAATCCCCATATTAATAGCAGTTCCTTCTATAATTTTAGAAGCTTGTTCGACTGAATAAGCGTTTAAATCTGGCATTTTTAATTTTGCTATTTCTACAATTTGATCATATTTGAGAGTAGCAACTTTATTTTTAACCGAATCAGAAGAACCTTTTGAAATATTAGCAGCTTTTTTTAATAAATCACTTGTAATCGGAGTTTTAACAATAAATTTAAAACTTTTATCATCAAAAACTGTAATTTCTACTGGTAAAGTAAAACCTAATTTATCTTTAGTAGCTTCATTAAATTGAGAACAAAACGAAGGAATATTTACTTGAGCTTGTCCCAAAACAGGTCCTATAGGAGGAGCAGGATTAGCTTTACCAGCTAAAATTTGTAATTTAATATTTTTAATAACTTTTTTTGCCATTATAATTTATTTAATACCAACCTTTTTGTTTCTAAAAATGTTTAACATTTAATCGATTATTTAAAAAATTATTTTATTAATAAAAATAAAAAATATTATTTTCAAAACCAAAAAATCAATTCATTAAATATTTTTAATAATCAAAATATCCAAAATATTCATAGTATTATAACATATTTCATCATACTAATTAAATTTATCAACTAATTTAAAATATTATTTTAATTTAATTCATTTCTTTAAAAGAAGAAAAAGAAATTTCTATAGGTGTAGCTCTACCGAATAACTCTATTTCCACCATCACTTTATCTCTTTCATAATCTACTGAAGAAACTCTACCTACTTGACCAGCGAAAGAACCATTTACGATTTGAACTTGTTTATTAATTAAATGATCATAATTTGGTTTAGAAATAATCCCCATTTTTAATAATATAGGATTGATTTCATTTTCAGTTAAAGGTATAGGTTTAGAACCTTTTTCTTTTTTAATAGAACCTAAAAATCCAGTTACTTTAGGAATATTACGAACTATAAACCAAGATTGATCTGTCATAATCATTTTAATAAAGATATAACCGATATAAATTTTTTTTTCTACTTCTTTTTTAGTGCCATCAGCTTTAATTTTAATATGTTTTTCAGTGGGACAAATAACTTCATGAATCAAATTTGATATACCGATACCGCTGTTAGCTATCTTTAATAAATCTTGTTGAACAACTTTTTCATAACCTGATTGAGTTTGTAAAATATACCATTTAGATTTAAAAAGAGTTTTATCCTCATTAATTATATCATTATCAAGTATTTTATTATTTTTTATTTTTGATTGCATTTTAAACACCTAAATATAATTTAGCAATAATTTTCAATTTAATCATTACAATAAATTAAACTCTAAAAAATTAATTTTAATTCAAAATTTTTTAAGCAAAGATATCATATATATATCATAACAATATTGAAATAAATTTAAAATAAAAATTAAAATAACAGTAAACACAAAAACTTGAATAATTTGCTTAAAAATTTGAATTTTTGTCGGAAAACTAATAAAACGAAAATCACAAAAAATTTTTCTTATAAAAGGAAAGATACTAATCAAAAAGAAAACAATAGATAATACTAATAAAGAAATACTTAATTTATCAGAAAATTGATGAACACAATTGCAACAAACTCCCAAAAAAACCATAGATAAAATAACACAAAAAATATTAATTATACTATATTCTTCCTTCAAAACTTGCATCAAAGGAATTGTTGGTTTTTCTTCAAATTTTTTATATGCCACAGTTATCTCCTTTACATTTATATAATAGATAATTTTACTTATCTAGTTTCTTCATGAATAATATGTTTTTTACAAAAGCAACAATATTTTTTTAAAACTAATTTTTGATTACGATTATGAATTTTGACACGATAATTACGACTCAAACAAATCTTACATATTAAAATATTATTCTTAACCATTATTCTTATATTTTTCGATCTTAAACAATAACCTTATAAATTTTAATAACTTTAATAACTTAATAAAGATAAATAAAATACATTATATTATAAATATTTCTAAATCAAGATAAACTTTTCTCAATATTATAACATGATTAAATTATAAATAAATTAATATTTTTGATTTTTCATATATAAATAAAAAATAATAATAGCCGCTGAGACACTCACATTTAAAGAATTAACCATACCTTGTGTAGGAATACTAACTAAATAATTACATTTTTTTTTCAACAAAGAGCGCATTCCTATACCTTCATTACCCAATATAATAGCTAAAGATTGATCTAGAGGAATAGCATCTAAATTATTATCTATTCCGATTTCAGTTCCAATAATTATAAAATTAAATTTTTGCATAGTTAAAATAGTTTGATATAAATTACAAACTAAAAAAATATTAACATATTCTAAAGCTCCGCTAGAAGTTTTAGCTACCGTACCGTTTAAAGGCACCTGATGTTTTTTACTTACAATAATTCCATCAAAATCACTTGCTTCTACAGTACGTATGATGGCTCCAAAATTATGAGGATCTTGAATAGCATCCAAAATTAAAAATTTAACTATTCTATCGGATTTTTCTATTAAATATTTTAATAAATCTTGTCTATACGAATAATCTTGAACCTCTGCTACTACCCCTTGATGATTATTATTTTGAACTTTATTATTTAGTTGATGTTTATCTAAATAACAATAATTCAAATGATGACGTAATATAAAATTTAAAAAAACTTTATCTTTCATGCAAGGATTGATATATAAAAAATAAATTTTTCTTTGAGCTTTAATAGCCTCCTTAATTATGTTTTTGCCATAAATAATTACCATATAAATATAATTCTTTCAAAAATTTTAAACTCCGATTTAATCTTATTTTTTAATTTTCCATAAAATTAACAAATTAATTATTAATAATATAAAAAAATCAAAAGATCTAATCAATATAACATTCCAAATAGCCACCGTAATTCCATAAATAAAAGAAATTTTGAAAGCAAAAATTACTAATAATAAATAGAAAATAAATATAATACTGGAAAACAACATCATTTTAAACTTATTAAAAGGACGGCAATTTTTGAATAAAATATTAGCAAAAATAAAAGAAGTTACTAAAGTTAATAGATAAGATATTTGATAATTAGATTGAAAATTATTAAATAATCCTTTATATAAAGTTAATATTAAAATATAATTGGCACTAATTAATAATCCGTAAATACCTGATTTTTTTAAAATATCACTAATAAAATAATTATTTAAAGGTTTATAATTAGATTCTAAAGATAAGAAAAAAGAAGGTATACCAATAAAAAAAATATCAATAAAATTTAATTGTAAAGGAGTAAAGGGGAAAAAAATTAAATTATTACTAAAAAAATTATTAATTATTGTAATCCAAGCTAATAAAAAAGTAAAAATAGTTTTAGTTAAAAAAACAATAGAATTTTTTTCCAAATTATTAATTAATCTACGACCTTCTAAAAAAACAGACGGTAAAGAATCAAATTTAGAATTTATTAAAATTAAATTAGCAACATTTTGAGCAGCTTTACTTCCTGAAGCCATAGCAATAGATAAATCTGATTCCTTAAAAGCTAAAATATCATTGACTCCATCTCCGATCATAGCAACTTTTTGATTATTATTTTTAAAACAAGTTATTAAAGTTTTTTTTTGTTCTGGAGTAGCTCTACCAAAAACATCATATCGAATTGATAAATCACATAATTTTTCAGATTCTATATTAGTCAAATTAATAGATTTTTCCGAAACCGAATTAATTAAACCAATCCGTTGAGCTATATAACCTGTAGTAAAAGCATTATCCCCAGAAATAATTTTTATTTTAATACCTAAATTTTGAAAATATTTAATAGTTTCATAAGCATCTTTTTTAATAATATCTTCTAATAAAATTAAAGATATAACTTTATAATTAGTATTTTTATCAATTTTAGATAAAACATTATTAGCATGAACTAATAATAATGCCCTATATCCTAGATTAGTATATTCTTCAACATCTTTATCAATAATATCATCTTTTTGTTTTAATAAAAATTCTGGAGCACCTAATACAAATGTACCTATTTTTTCAAATTCAATAGCACTATATTTTCTCATACTAGAAAAAGCTTGAAGATTTCTTACTTGATAAACACTTTGGGGATTTAAATAATCATTAAAATAATTATATAAAGCCTGTTGAGTAGGATTATTATCAGTAGAAAAATGTTGAACAAAATTAGCCATTAAATAATTTAAATCAATAGTATCATCATTAGAATATTTTAAAATTTTTTTAACATTCATATTTCCATCGGTAATAGTACCAGTTTTATCTAAACATAATATATTTATTTGAGACAACATTTCAATGCCTAATAAATCTTTCATATAAGCTTTACGTTTAAATAACCTAATAAATCCTAAAATAGAAATCATACTCATTAATAAGAATAATCCAGAAGGAGTCATGCCTAACATAAAACCGCATATTCCTAATAAATGATCACTAGTTAAGTTATAAAAATTAAATTTATATGAACAAAATAAAATTATAGTAGTAGGTATTGTTGCAAAAAAAATTAATTTAACTAAAATTGTAAATGTTTTTATTAAAGGTGTTTTAATTTTTTGATATTTTTTAGCTTGTTTAATCAAATTAGAAACATAAGTATCTTCACCTAAAGCAATAACATCAGCATAAGATAAACCTGAAATAACATAACTACCAGAATATACAATATCACCTGTTTTTTTTAAAACTGATTTAGATTCTCCTGTTAAAAAGGATTCATTTACTTCTACAACTCCATGTTTGATACAAACATCAGCTACAATTTGATTACCCAAACCCAATACCAAACAATCACCTACCACTAAAGTAGAGTTATCAACTTCTATAACGTGACCATCCCGAATAACTTTAATATTATTGGGCAAAATTAAATTAATTTTATCTAAAGTTTTTTTTATTTTAATTTCTTGGGCAATACTAATAATAATGTTTAAGGAATTAACTATTAAAAAAAATAATTGATCATAACGTCGCATTTTCAAAATAACAATAACAATCACAAGTAATAACAAATTTAAGCATGTAAACAAATTATTACAAATAATAATCAAGATATTTTTATCATTATTGATTGATTTATTTTGTTTTTTATTTTTCAATCTTTGAGCTGCTTCATTAGTAGTAAGACCAAAATGACTTAAATCTTGATATAAAAAATTATTAATTACAGAATTTTCCAAAATTGTTTTATTAATATTGTTATTCATATCTTCACCTGCTCCGAAATAATAATTACTTAAAATTTATTATCAAATAAAATTTTGTTGTAATAAAACATTTCTAAAAAAATCTGCTTGATCAAAATCTTTTAACTTTTTAGCTTGTTGCCATAAATAATAATATTCAATCATCTGTTCTGTTACATTATTTAAAACAATTGAAATATCTAAATTTTTTAAAATATAAATTAAAGTATAATATAATTCAGATAATAAAGACAAATTATTTATATTTTTAAAAATATTTTTTAGTATTTGTTCAATCAAAGTAATAATATTAGGAGTATCCATATCATTCTTCATAAATTGGTGCATTTGTTGTAAATAAATTTTTTTCATTTCATAATTATAAAAATTATTAATTATTAACTTAAAATTAACTTTATTTAAAATTTTTACCATTTTAAAATACTTAATTTGAATTTCATTAATTAATTCTTTTGTATAATTAATTGGTTTTAAATAATGAAAATGACAAAAGAAAAATTTAATAATATTAGAATCTTTAATTTCAGTCAATAAATCTTTTGCTAAAACAACATTATTCAAAGATTTACTCATTTTATGATTATTATAATTAACATGACCTATATGCATAAAATAACGAGCTAAAGGTTTGCCATCACTAGCCATAAATTGAGCTTGTTCATTTTCGTGATGAGGAAATTTCAAATCATGACCTCCGCCATGAATATCAATAGTATTTCTAAAAATTTCTCTAATCATTACTACACATTCAGTATGCCATCCAGGACGACCTGAAAACCAAGGACTAAAATAACGAATACCAATATTAGTTTTCTTCCATAAAACAAAATCTTCAGAATTGTGTTTCAGAAAAACATTTTTATTATTAATATTTTTATATAATTTATTAATCTTTTGACCACTTAAACAACCGTAATTCACAATGTTCTTATTACAAAAATAAACACCTTCGTTGGTTAAATAAGCATACTTTTTTTCTAAAAGCAAATTAATATATGCAATCATTTGATCGATATAACAAGTTACTGAAGGGAACTTGTCAATTTCATGAATATCTAATTTATCTAACAAATAAAAAAATTGTTTTTTGTAATAATCAGCTATTTTTTCCTCAGTACTTTTATTTTGAATAGCAACTTGAATAATTTTATCATCTAAATCAGTAATATTAACTACCAAAAAAACTTTAAAACCTATAGATAATAAATATTTTTTTAATAAATTAAAAAAAATTAAAGATCTAATATTACCTATATGAAGATGATCATATACAGTAGGACCACAAACATAAATGTTAACTTGTGAATTATTTAAAGGACAAAATTCTTCTTTAATACCAGTTAAAGAATTATAAAATTGTAACATTAATAAAAACCTTTTTATATTTTTATTTCTTTTCGAATTTAATAAAAATTTAAATTTTTACCAAATTTAAATTAAAACCAAAATTATTTTAATAAAACAACTAATCAAAAAATTAATGTAAATTTTTCTAAATTTTTCAATATCTTATCTTTACCCAAAAGTTCCAAATAATCGAATAAATTAGGTCCTTGCGATTGACAAGTACATAATATTCTAACTGTTTTAAATAAAATTTTTAACTCCATATTAAAGTTCTGTTTTAAATTTAAAATTATTTTTTTTAATTCGGAAGATTTAAAAATATCTAATTTATTAAAAATTTCTAACAAAAAAGGTATCAACTCATAACCTTTATGTTCAATTAAAAAAAATTTTAATTCTTGAGTTACTAAATGATCAATAACAAAAAAATACTTATACAAATCAATAATTTCTTGAATATAATATATTCTATCACGCAACAAAACGACTAATTTAATTATTCGATCATGCTCTAAATAAATTTTAAATTGTTGAAAACAAAAATTAACTTTAACAGCTAATTCTTCTAAAGATATTTTTTTTAAGTATTCTTTATTAAGAAAATTTAATTTTGAAATATCAAAAATAGCAGGATCTTTGCTAAAACGTTTGATATCAAATAAATTAGTGATAAGATCTTTATTTAAAATGGTTTGGTTTGTTTTTGGAGAAAATCCTAAAAAAAATAAAAAATTCAAAATTGCTTCAGGTAAATAACCTAAATTCCGATATTGTTCAATAAATTGAATATCATCACAATTACGTTTACTCATTTTTTGTTTATGTTGATTGAAAATTAAAGACATATGAGCAAAAACAGGTATTTCCCAATTAAAAGCTTTATAAATCATTATTTGTTTAGGGGTATTAGTAATATGTTCTTCTCCCCGTAAAATATGAGAAATTTTCATTAAATAATCATCTATAGCAACAGCATAATTATAAGTAGGATAACCATTTTCTTTTAATATAATCCAATCTTCTATATCTTTACTAGCAAAATTAATAGGACCACGAATTAAATCTACAAAAGAATATTGTTGATCTTTAGGAACTCTAAAACGCACTATATAATCTTTTTTATCGTTATTAGAATAAACTTTATATGCTAAATTTTTTTCTAATAATAATTTTGTATATTTATTGTAAATGGATAATCTTTCTGATTGTCTATAAGGCCCATAAGATCCCCCAACATCAGGACCTTCAGACCAATTTAAACCTAACCATTTCAGCTGTAATAATTGTTTTTCTTCACTACCGATTACGTTACGATAAATATCTGTATCTTCTATACGAATAATAAAAGAACCTTTAAAAACATAAGCAAACAAATAATTGAAAAATGCTGTTCTAGCATTACCAATATGTAATCCATTACCGGTCGGACTAGGAGCATAACGAACTCTAACAGATTCCATAATCATCCTTTTTTTCAAAAAAAACTAAATAATTGATTCTTAAATTTTATTTTAAATCTTAAATTTATCAAAATTATAAAAAATAAATTAACGTTTAGAAAATTGAGGACGAGCTCGTGATTTTCTATAACCGGGTTTTTTACGTTCTACAATACGCGCATCTCTAGTTAAAAATCCTGCTTTTTTTAAAACACTTCTTAAAGAAGGTTTAGCTCTAAGTAAAGCTCTAGAAATTCCCAAACGAATAGCTTCTGCTTGAGAAGTAGATCCTCCTCCGTGAACAATAACTTTAATATTATAACAATTTAATTCATTAGTTAATTTTAAAGGTTTTAAAATTTCTGAACGATTAATAGGAGATAATATATATTCTTCAAAATTTCTATTATTAATTATAATATTTCCTGATCCAGTTCTTAAAATTGTTCTTGCCACAGAAGTTTTACGCCTTCCGGTGCCATTAAATTGTATTATTGTCATAAAATTATTACACCTCTAAAATTTCTGGATTTTGAGCATTATGTTTATGAATATCATCAGCATAAACAAACAATTTCTTTCTTATCTTTCGACCTAATTTATGTTTAGGTAACATACCAAAAACTGCTTTTTCGATTATTCTATTAGGAAATTTTTGCATCATCTCAGTAAATTTTACTTGTGTCAAACCACCTGGGTATCCTGAATGTCTATGATATTTTTTTTGATAAATTTTTTTACCTGTTAAAGCAATTTTTTTAGCATTAATGACTATCACATAATCACCATTATCAATATGAGGAGTATAAAAAGTTTTATGTTTGCCCATCAAAATAGCAGAAATTTTAGTGGCTATTCTTCCTAAAATTTTTTGATTAGCATCAATAATATACCATTTTCTTCTCAAATAATTTTCACTCATGCTAGTAGTACGATTTAAATCAGTTAAATTTTTATTATAAAGAACTGTAGTAGCATTATTAGTCATAAATTAAAAAAAAATCTCCATTTAAATAAATTAATAAAAATATTTTAATTAATAAATTTATTTTATAATAGTGTTAATAATAAGTAGATAAAATTGATTTATAAACTAAAAATTAATAAAAATAAAAAATTTAAAATTTTAATAACTAAAAATTTAATTAAATATATAAAAAAATATCAACAAAAAGTTATAAATTACGAGATAAATCGTTATAAAACGAATATAACCAAATTATATTAAAATATAATAAGAATGTCAAGCATATTCAAAATAGCTTTAATAAATATAGATCTTTTTCATTTCAATAACCGAATTTGTTTTTATGATATTTATTAAAAGATCCTAAATCCAAATCAAAAGATCAAGTTCTCCGGCATCCGAATTTTCATAAATTTATCTTCTTGCAAAGACTAAATTTTTGCAACCACTAATTATTTATTTATTCTTATTCTTCTTATTTAATTAAATTATTTAATATCAGCGAATATATTGATGAATTATCTGATAATAGCAATTTTTTTACATAACATAATCATTATTTATTTCTAATTTATATACAACACCAGTTATTATATCGGTCATTTTCATATGATAAATTTATAATAATTAGCTATTGTAAATTTCGGAAAAATTTACATTTTTTTCAATCAATTTAGAACTTTTATAATTCAGAAATGTCTCTAATGCTTATCTATTAACTAATTTTCAATTGTTTGTTAAAATTATTTTTTACCTTGAATACATATCTATTCTTAACCATATTTTTTAATCTTTATTGTTAAAAGTTTAAAATTAAACCTTTTTATTAAAAAAGGGGAAGTTAGTAAGATTTAACATTTGGACTATTAATAAAACGATTTGATTTAACTTAACCATGTAAAATAAAAATGGGGTTTTTCCTAGACAGAAATTAGTTTGAGATTTATATTTAATGATAATTTTTTTACAAATACTGTTTCAGTAAATTTTATTTTTTAAATTTTTAGCTATATAAAATTTTCATTTGAAACTAATAATAATCCGCAGAATATATTCTGCTAGAAGGTTAGGTATTCAAATTTATGATATTTTTACTAACTTTATAATTACAGTATTTTTGGGATTATATAGTAAACAACAAGATATTTTAGAGTTATAAATACGAAACTTAAATCAAAAAAGAGAGAGTTAATAAGTATTCTATGACCTTCTTAATTAAATTTTTTTTAATTACAGGAATAATATTCGCAAAAATTTATATTTCTTTTAATAAGTTATCTAACAAACAATAAATTACTGACTTCTTTCGCCCTATCAAGGTCGTTAACCTTATTCCAGGGAGGACGATTCTCTTTATCATTCCAGATCAAGTTTTACTCCTCCGACTACTAAGAAGTCGCTTTATCCTTGGGCCTAATGACTTTAAACTCATTATTAGTTAATTTAATAACTGACCTTTAGGATTCTCCAAGTTACGCTAAATATCTACCTTGATTCCTTAGGTGAAGTAACCATTTTGTTAATGGTGAGATTCCAGGTTTGTTAATTGATAAACTATCCAATATTAGATATCTATATTGATAGATTCCGGACTACTCGATTAACAGTAGTTTGCGAAGTAGGTTTCATTATTACATCTGCTTATCTTCTTAGGCCATTACAGGCTTATCCTTAGAACCATTTGGTGGCGGTATCTTCTTGACTAACTACTTCGTCGCAACCCGCTTTTAAGAACTGCTGTAATTCCTGAGAGTTTCCGTTCAAGAACCGTTCTTAGCCTTACAGTGTTTATCGCACTGGTCATTGGTTAAATGACACGATATTCAGGCCTCTTTGGCGTCCAAATGAATACAATAATAAATTAAAAATTAAATTCCCAAAATAAAAATATTTTTATTTATATAAAATTCTACAAATTATTATTGTATAAATTTTAATTTAAACTGGAGCGAATGATGGGAATCGAACCCACATATCTAGCTTGGAAGGCTAGAGTAATAACCATTATACGACATTCGCATAAACGAAAATAATTAAATTATTAAATAATAAAAAATGGTCGGGAAGACAGGATTCGAACCCGCGACCTCCTGGATCGTGATAGAATTATTGCGTTTCATAGAATATTCATTATTACAATAAGCCCCACACAACACCGTACAAACAAGTTTCCAAGTATACGGCGTTTAAATAATTTCAATTTCAATTTTTCTAAAAAATAAAATTTAAATTAAACTTATTGAAAATTTAAACTTTATTAAATTTAGAAATATTAAAAATATATAAATTAATTAATATCCGATCTGAAATTATCTTGCCCCTTTCGCCTTGTGATTAGCTTTCCTAATCTCTTAAATGGGATCATATGATAAGAATATTCCAAAACTTACCTTAAATACACCATGACTACTATGGTTTTGCTTTTCCCTTGCTACTTTTCTTGAATCAAAATTTAAAATTTTTCTCCAAAAATATCATGCAGTTTAGGGAGATAGAAGTTACTCTAAAATATTTACCCAATGACCTTAGGTGAGATAACCTAGATCCAAATTTTTTTTACAAAAAACAGATAATAGGTGAATCTTGAAACTAGTCCTTTTGATTTTTCAAAAAAGGTGATAATTATTTTAATCTTGGGACCAAATTAAAATAAAACTGAAAAATTACTAATTATTTTAGTAATTTTATTAAAACAGATTTCTTCATTCTCTTAGACTTTATAAAAAGTTTATCCATAGCCATCATTCAACTTGCACAAACTTATTGTAAAAATATTTTTTACTCAATGCGCTTTTATACCTTGCTATAATCAATTAATCTTTCGAAATAATCAACCAGATATATGTTGCGTCACATTATCATAATGACGATGGTTGGTAAAACCACTAAATATTTTAGGCATCTTTCTCGCCCTCCCAAACCAGGCGCTCTAACCAAACTAAGCTACTTCCCGACAAAAAAATAAAAATGGCACACCCAAGAGGATTTGAACCCCCAACCTTCTGAATTGGGATAGATTAAATCGGTTTAGAAAATTAAAAAATATAATTTAACTTTCCTATTCGAAATTAGCCCCCCACAGAACCGGACAAGTAAGTTTCCAAACATCCGGCTCCTAATATCTTTTTTTCTTTATTAATTTTATTACTATCGACTTAAATAAATTATTTCTAATTTATCTTAAAAGTATATTTTTGTTATTTCTTTGCTCTTTTTTTAAACCGGTTTAGGTTTATATCGATTTTAAACATATTTTTTGATGGAATTTAACATAAATTAAATTATTTAAGATAAAAAATTATAAATTAAATCTATCCATCTACTCCGGAATTTCCTAAAAAAATTTAAAAATAAATAAAAATAAAATACAAAAATAATAATTAAATAATTTATTAATTTTTGTAGAAAAAATTTTTTAATTTTAGTCGCAAACTTTTACAAATGGAATTGAACGCAAACTAATATAATTTTAACTACCAATTAATAAGTATCTTTAATAAAAAACGAAAGATATTGAAACTTTTTCGCCTTGCAAAGGTTATTATCCTTCTCCTTGATAGGGTTATCCTGAAATATTCCAATTTTAGTATTATTCCTATGACTACTATAAGTTTCACTTTTCCCTTGGATCAGCATCTATTGGCTGTTTTAAGGTTTTTTTCAAAACCTATCTTTAGGGAGATCAAAGTTACTACATAATTCTACGTGAAGTTTATAGGTTCAGTTTACAATTTCTTTTTAAAATCGAATCATCAATGTGTTTTTTCGATAAACAAGAATAAGTATAGCTGTTTGAAGAGTTAGTTCAACTAACTTTACAGATAATTAAAAGATACTACGAATCTATATCCTTTACCTTCAAAATCTCGGTTTTTTTATCAATATCTTTCCGAAGATGTCTCTGAAATTACCATGCTTTTTATCTGATTAGGGATTTTCACCTTTTCCTTAACTTCTGGTCTAGCGTCGACTTATTGACTAGATATTTTGTCTCATCTCGCTTGCGTGCTTTTGCTATTGTCAATAAATCTTTCGAAATAATTGACCAAGCCCACCTTGAGGTGTTTACGTGACCTCTTGTAATTATCGTACAAGGCTATTCGTTAAATAGCAGAATTATGCGCATCTTTTGCGCCCTCCGTAGTCAGATGCTCTATCCAGTTGAGCTATGGGTGCAATATTTAAAATAAAATAATCTTAATGGTGACCCGTACGGGATTCGAACCCGTGAATGCATGCGTGAAAGGCATGTGAGTTAACCATTTCTCCAACGGGCCTAAATGAATAGTAAAATATTATAATAATATATAAAATATATAAAATAAATTAAAACAACAAATTTTTAAATTATAAATTAATGTAAAATATAAATTAAAAAATAATAAATTATCATAAAAAGTTTGTTTCAAATTTTTTTTTTACATTTAAATAAAACTTATAAAAATTACTTTAAAAATATTTATCAAAAAAGTAATGAAAATATAAAAATTAAATTTAATTAAACTGCTTTTTATTCTAACAACATTATTTATTAAAGTCAATATTAAAATAATTATTTAATCCAACTCATCATTTTATTTTGAAATTAAAATTAATAATTTTAAAAATATTGAATAAAAAATAAATTGAAAAAATTATAATTCAAAATAGTTTAATTTTAAAAAAAATTTTAAAAAATCAAAAATATATTTGTAAATTTTTATGTTAGAATTAATCTTGTATAAGATTAAAATAATCAACAGTTATACTAAGTTTTTGCTTTTTTAATCTTAAGAATGAAAGGATAAATTTTATATATGCCTAAAATAATAAATAATATCAAAAAATTTTTTTATATTAATAAATTAATAAATATTTTAATAGCGTTTATAATATTATTATTTGCTATTAATTACATAACTTTAAATTCAAAATTTTCATTAAAAGCTAATACAAAAGAAGAAGACAGAGATATATTAACATATTTAACACAAATGAGTAATAACCCAGTAATAACAAGAAATCAATCATTACTAGAAAAATGCAATCAATTACTAAAAGAATACAAAACTATCGAAGAAGATATCAAAAATTTTTTCAATAACCAACAAGCATTTAAAAATCTAAAAAATCAATTATTTGATTCAGAAGAAAGCAAAAAAAATGAAATAGTTAATGAATTAATTTCAATAATTGGTTTAGTAAAACAAGAAGATTCAAATACACAACAAAACTTTGAAGATATAAAAAATGAAATAACAAAATATTTCAATGAAAAATTAAAAAAATTAGAAGATAGTATAACATTCTTCCAAAATATAAATGAAGAAGATAACCCAACAACTATCGAATCATTAACAGAAAATTTAAAAGATTTCCAAACATTATATAACGATTTAGACAATGATTACACAAAAATAAACAACTTATTAATAGACATGGTGGATAAAATAAATACTTTAAAATCAAAAGACCAATTAACAACAAAAATGGATAGTGTTCGCGTAAAACTATCTAGTATAAATCAAATATTAAAACAAGAATTGACAAGCCAAAATATATTAAATGAAGAAATAAATTTACAAAAACTAACATTACAAACTATTATAAATGAAAGTTTAGATGAAAAATTACTCACTTTCCAAGAATTAAAAGAAGAAATCAATAAAGTTTTAGATAATGATACTGATAATAATTCGGATACTAATAATAGTAGTAACAATGAAGATAATTTCAAATTTTCATCAAATAATAACAGTTCTTTTGCATCAAAATTATTTTATTTATTATGCGTTTTAATAACAGTAATATTTGTACTTATAATTTATCAATTTAATAAAAAAACTCCAAATACAAATAATTTATAAATATTACAAAATAAAAAAACACTCTTTAATTTTTAATTATTTTAAAGAGTGTTTTTATTTTTTTTATATTTAATTTTTTTTATTCAATTATTTAAAAAATAAAAATGGCGGAGCAGAAGGGATTCGAACCCTTGCATCAATTTCTCGAACTACATCCTTAGCAGAGATGCCTCTTATAGCCACTTGAGTACTGCTCCAATGAAAATTTATTATTATTTTTATAAATTTTATTTTAAAAAAATAATACGACGTAAATTATAACAAATATAAATCAATAAATAAAAAAAATATTATTTTTTTATTTATCAAAGATAATTTTCCATTCTAAAACGGAAAATTAAAATTGATGGATATTAATTTTATTTTTTCAAATTATTGGAACGTAACAAATAAAAAACACAAAATAACAAAAAAATAAAAATAATAATTTTCACAAAATTATTTTCTACAAAAAAATTATTTTTTTGCTTATTATTAATTATATCTTTTGCATATTGTTGTAAAAAATTAAAAACTATATTTTCAATTTCTTGTTCTGATTTAATTGTTTTGTCTGATTTTAAATTATGATTAATCCATATATTAGCTCTTTTATTAATAAAATTAAGAGTTTCAAAATCAGGATAATCTTGAAAATAATTAGATAAAAAATATTTATTTACAATTTTATTAATTTTTTTTTCTAATTTTTGTTCAAACTGTTGCTGATAAAGATCAATTTTTTCATTTAATTGTTCAATAATATTACTTAATTCTAAATCTTGTTGAAAATAAGTTTTAATTAAGTGCTGAATTAAATATTGTTTTAATTTTAATTGTTCAAAAATAGGCAAAGAAATATCTAAATATTTATATATTTGTTCTTGCCAAAGTTTA
This sequence comes from Candidatus Phytoplasma fabacearum, assembly GCF_030586805.1. Taxonomy (GTDB): domain Bacteria; phylum Bacillota_I; class Bacilli_A; order Acholeplasmatales; family Acholeplasmataceae; genus Phytoplasma; species Phytoplasma fabacearum. The sequence continues at coordinate 108,629 of NZ_JAOSIM010000001.1, read as the reverse complement.
TAATATAAACTATCTTGTTGATTAAAATATTTTTCTTGATTAATAAATATTTTTATTAAAATTTCTTCAGATGAAATATTTTTTTGAGAAAATAAATCAAAATCCTTTTCAAATTCTTGAATAGTTGTTTTTTTTAAATATTCTTTAATGTGTTCAATTTGAAATGAAGAAAATATTTTTTTATTTAAATTTATATTATTAATTATTTCGCTAGTTTTAGTACGAATAAAATCTTTAAACAAATTATAAAAATTTTCATTCAAACGCATAATAATCTTTTCTAAACAATTTTCTTCAGAAAGATTATGTTCTTGCCAAAAAAAGTTAATTTCTTCTTCAATCAAATTAACAATATTTAAATTAAACAAATCATAAATAGTTTTTTCAGATAATTTCATTTTAGGAAGTATTAATTGAATCCATTTATTTTTAAATTGTTTTATCCAATCATTCAATAATTCATTTAATTCTAAATCATTTAAAGAATTAATTCGAGGATTCACTTCATCTCTCATAATATGATATTTTGTTTTTAAAAAAGGATATTTTTGAACAAAAATTTCCCATTTGTTCAATAATAAAAAGTCAATTTCTTTTTGTTTAAATAAATCCCAAACAAAATATATCCGATTAACTTTATAATTATATTTTTGAATATATAACCTTAAAATATCTTCTGGATTTGAAATTTTTAAATTATCCAAATTATCGGTTATAACATCTTCTTGAACATCTAAATAAAAACCTAATAAACTAGAAGGCCACATATTATCATTTAAATCAATATCATAAAAATAACTGCCATCTTTTTTGAAAGAAATATAAACAGGTTTTTTATTCTTTTGAATATTATTTTTAATTAATTTATAATATTCTAATTCTAATTTTTCAAAATCATTATCTTCAAAAAGTTGTTTTATAGAAATGCCATTATATTCTTTAATAAAAACTAAATCTTGCCAAGAATTAGCTTTATGTTGGTGATTTTCCCAATTAACCTTATTAAGACCTAATTTTAAATCTAAAGATAATTGTAAATCAATTAATGTTACATAAGAATGTTGATGATTTGATCTTTGAGATATAGTAACAGCTTGATTTAATAAACTAATTAAACCACGAGGAGTTTTTAATTCGTCATAATTGAATTTGAATATAATGTTAGGAATATAATTTATCAAATAATCATAAGCCATTAAATCTAATTTATAATTTATAGCTTTTAATTTTAAAAATTCTTGAATAGAAGAAAAATCCCATAAATCCACTTTAATACGTTTATCAAAACGACTCAAAATAGCTGAATCTATTTCTTCTAATATATTGGTCATAGCAACAATAAATACAGGTTTCTCTTTATCTTCATGAACACCTTCTAAATAAGATAAAAAAGCAGCTATAACATTGCCATGATCATTAGTCAAAGAATTACTAGAACGAGAACGAAAAACACTTTCGCATTCATCTATTAAAATAATGCTAGGAAATTTTTTACGAGCTTCTATAAAAAGATTTTCTATTAATCTTGGAGCTTCCCCTACATAAGTTTTCGAAAAATCTGAAGATGATAAAGAAAACACGGATAATCCTGACTCTCGAGCAAATGCTTCAGCTAAATGAGTTTTACCTGTACCTGGGGGGCCATATAATATAATACCTTTAGGAAATTTTTTCATACCCATACTCGAATATTTATTAGTATCCCGGAGATAATTTAAATAATCTTGTAATTGATCTTTTTCTTTTTTCATGCCAATTAATTCCCCGAATAAAGGCATTTGAGAAGTATCTTTAGCAAATTTTTGGGCAGACACATTTAAAAAATTATTTTTAATGTTTTCAGATTTTTGTTTATCTAATTGTTTTAGAAACGAAGATGTAATCGACTTCAAACTATAAAAAAATCTATCAGTAAAATCAATTAAAAAATTATTATTTTTTGTCATTTCATCCAAATCATGATTTAATGCAGTGTGTTTATCAGTTAAAACATTTAATTCTGATGTAAGTTGATCAACAGCGCCTTTATTGAGTTGAAGATCTTTCTTTAATTCTTCTCGAATATTAGTCAATTCATAAGAAGTTTTTTGTAAATCTTGTTGCGCTTTATCTAAAGTCTTTTTCTGGCCTTCAATTTGATCTTGGCTATTACTTAATTGATTTCTAAGTGTATCAATATCTTCTTTTAACTGTTGACGTTCTTCTTCAGATAAATTCATTTGTTGACGATATTGTCTTTCTTTCTCTTGGATTTTTATAGTTAAAGAATCAATATTTTCGTCTAACTCTTTTTGTTGCTTACGAGTTTCAGATACAAGATCACTTATTGAATCAATCATTCCGCGTTGTTCGGTAATACGATTTTGTAACGAACTAACTTCTGTTTTTAAATCTATTAATTGACTTTCTAATTGTTTGTTGTGATCTTTTAAAATTTGATTATCTTGTTTCATTTCATCCAAATCATGATTTAATGCAGTGTGTTTATCAGTTAAAACATTTAATTCTGATGTAAGTTGATCAACAGCGCCTTTATTGAGTTGAAGATCTTTCTTTAATTCTTCTCGAATATTAGTCAATTCATAAGAAGTTTTTTGTAAATCTTGTTGCGCTTTATCTAAAGTCTTTTTCTGGCCTTCAATTTGATCTTGGCTATTACTTAATTGATTTCTAAGTGTATCAATATCTTCTTTTAACTGTTGACGTTCTTCTTCAGATAAATTCATTTGTTGACGATATTGTCTTTCTTTCTCTTGGATTTTTATAGTTAAATTATAAATTATTTTATTTTCGCTATTCAAAGAATTTTTTAATTTTTTTATTTTATTTTTCATGTAATGAACATCTGTATCAGCTTTAGACAATAAAAGATGTTTTTTAAGAAATATATTTAATTCTTCTTCTATAAATGATTTTTGAATCGGATTATTTTTTAACTCCCAAATTGTTGTACTAAGTTTTAAAATAATATCTAAATAACTTTTAGATATAAATAACAAATTTTTAGGATACCAATTGCTCCAAAAAAAACCCTTTGAATCTATTTTAAAGGAATTTTCTTTATAAAACAAATATTTATCATAATTATTAAATTCATTATAATTACCAGGAAGAATAAAAATATATTTGTTCGGATCAAAAACTATTTCTTCTATTTTGTATCCAAATTCGTTAAATAAATCATATTTTTCTAAAATTGATAAATATTCTTTAAAAATTAAATTTGATTCTTTGTATTTATTAAACCATTGATAATTATGATTTTTCAGTTCTCCTAAAATTAATATTAAAATGTGATTTAATAAAAAACTATTTTTATCCTCGTTAGACTCTTGAAAATATTGAGGAAAAGATTCTTTAATTTTCAATAAAACCTTAAATTTGTCAGTATCAATATTTTTCAATTCATTTTCAAAATTAATATCTTGTTCTTGTAAAAATTTTGAATTACATAAAGAAACATTAACTAGATTAATATTTTTATCTTTAATTATCATTTTATAAAAAAATAAAAAAATTAAAACTTTAAAAAAACAAAAAAAAATAAAAAAAAATAAATAATTTTTTTTAATTTTCATAGCAAAGGAAACCTTACTTCGACCAATATCTTTCTAATGAATATAGCCAAATTAAATTAATAAATATTAAGAAAAAAATTTAACAATTTTATACTTAAAAATCAAAAATTTATAAAAAATAAAAAGACAAAATAAATAAAAAAGACCTATTTTCAAGATCTTTTTTACCACTCGAATATAATTTATAAATGCAATTTAAAATATTAATTATTTCAATTAATAAGATTTAATATAATTTAAAGGTATTTTATTCAAAAATTTCCAAACAAGAAATTATTTTTTTAGAATGCCCTCCAATCCTTAAAATTAATATTAACTTTTATTTAAAAATTTTGTAAAATCAATAATTTATTAACAAATAGCTTCTGGAGTTTCAATTACTTTATGAAAGTTAATAGCAGACAAATTTTTCATTTTTTCTAAATTTTTATTTTTTGTAATAGTAGCATAATCTGGTTCAAAATCAAAATTATGATTTACAAGATTATTTGTAGAGTTAAATTTTTTTAATTTTTTTAAATTTGTTCTAATATTACGAAATGGTTTAAAAAAAGAGCGAATTTTAGATTTAGATTTAATAACATTAGTTTGTATTATATCTTTTTTATCATCTGTTCGAGTTACAGATAAAACTTCAGATGGAGTTTCGGATTCGCCAATAATTTCTTTAATTTCAGAATTACTTAAGTCCGCTAAAATCTCACTATTATAATCCTTTAAAGAAGCATAATCAAGATCATCATGATTATTTTTTTCTTCTAAATTTATTAAATTTTCATTATCTGTATCAATTCGAGGGACTTCTTCAGAAGAAATATTTCCTGATGTCAAATTTTCTTTAGAATCAGTAAACATAAATGATGTATTTATTGGTTTTAAAAAAATAAATGTTAATAAACCTATAATCATTAAAAAAAACATAATAACGGCTATTTTTTTAACATTTTTTAATGAAATAATTTTTCTTTGTTCAGTATTTATATTTATTACTTTCCTTCTTTAATAATTAAATTAATTTAAAATTATAAAATTTTAATAATTCAATATTTTGTTTTTTTAACAAAAACTAAATAATTAAATTTATCAATGCTTAATCAATGCTTAATTAATAAAATATAATTTTTTCAACGTTCAAATTCAAATTTTCAAAATCAAATATTTATTAAATTTAATTAAAAATTAAAATTAATAAACAAAAAAACAATACACTCTTTTTTATCCAAATAAGTGTTTAATTTTTGTAGTAATCATAGCTTTTTAAAACTAAATTTTTAATTAGATAACTACTACATTTAATATTATAAACGAATTTTAAAAAAATAGATAGATAATAAAATAAAAATATTTATTTAATTCAAAATTATGAAAACAAAATAAGCCAATAAATTAATAAAATTGCTAAAATCTCATAAAAAATAAATAAATTAAAAAACGAATTTATATTTAAAAAATATCTCGCAAACCAAAATATATCAATAAAAAAAATAATAAATTAGCAATATCTATTATAAAATGAATAATAAAAAATCAAAAAGAATTCAAATTTAAAATTATACAGATCCATAATAATATCGAAAGTTTTTTTAAAATTAATAAAAATTTACTTATTTGAATTTAAAAAAATTATTTTAAAAGTTTAACTTTAATTTCAGTGTTAATAAAACCAATAATAATTATAATTAGCCAACTTAGAATAATAATATTAATAATAATTAAATTTAGCTAATTATTTTATTTCTATATTTTGACATAAATCATTATCGTTATTTAAATTATTATTATTTACTGACGTATTCGATTTAGTAAAGAAAAACGAAGACAAAAATTTTAAAAAATCCCATTTACTATTGAATTTAAAAATATTAGATAACCAATTAGAACAAATATTTAAAACTCCAGATTTTAGATCACTTAAATTTTGTTCAATTTGAGGCTCTAAAATTTGATTAAAAGTTTGACTAATATGTTCTTTTGTATGCTGCTCCAACTCATCAATACATTTATATAAACGAATTTGAACATTTTCTTTAATATCATCTAAAGATTCTTTGAAATATTCACTTATTACATCTACTTGACTTTTAATTTTTTCTGAAACGTCATTACAAGAGTTTTCTGCATAATTTTTAACATTTGAAATTAAATCTTTTTGCCCTGATTCTAAATTACTTTCTAAAGCTTGACTAACGTCCAAAACAACTTCTTCATGTTGTTGTTCGATATGACCTAAAATTTTTCCCATACAAAAGAACACGAAAAAAAATAAAATAGAAGTTACCAAAATCGATAATAAAAAAATTTTTTTTCTCCTAATTATTTGTTTTTTTTTATTCATAATTGCAATACCTATTTTCTTTTATATAAATTATTTTAAGAAATTTATATTAATCTAACATTCATTTAATAAATTAAGTTATTCGTTCATCATTAGTTAAAATTCTAAATAAATATCTATTTTACAATCATAATATCAAATTAAATATTAATATTGTAATATTGTAATATCTAAAATATTCAAAAATAAAAAAATTGAACTAACCACTAACAATAATAAATATAAAAAATTCCATAAAATATATATTATATACAAACATCTATCGATCCAATATTTAAAAGTTAAATAAAGAAATCATTATACTTTAATAATACTACAAGAATTTTATCAAAATTTTTAATTTTATGGAATAAAATATTTTATTTAATTTATTTAAAATTTGACAAACATCATTTTTTTTTATAGAATTTTAAAAATTAAAAAACCAATTTCATTAAATATTTAGCGATAATATCGAAAACATTCCATCTAACTAAATAAATTAAATTTTATAATCTAAAAGGAGCATAAAAATTATAATGAAATATATAATAGAAGTTAAAAACTTAAAAAGTTCTTTTAATAAAGAAATAATTTTAAATAATATTAATTTAAAAATAAAACCACAAGAAATAGTTTCTATTATCGGTAGATCCGGTTCAGGAAAATCAACTTTATTAAGATGTTTAAATTTATTAAATAAACCAGATTCAGGAAAAATATTCTTTAATAATTATAATCTTCTAAATTCTAATATTTCCTTGACTAATTTAAGAATAAAAATAGGAATGGTGTTTCAACACTTTAATTTGTTTTCAGAAAAAACTGTTTTAGAAAATTGTTGCCTAGCATTGAAATGTGTTTTTAAAATGCCTTATATAGAAGCTTCTCGAAAAGCTTTAAAAAAATTAAAAGAAGTAGGGATGGATAAATTTGCTTATGAAAACGTTCAAAAACTTTCTGGAGGACAAAAACAACGAGTAGCTATAGCAAGGACTCTATGTATGGATCCTAAAATTATTTTACTTGATGAACCAACTTCAGCTTTGGATTCGGAATCAGCCCAAGAAATATTAAAATTATTAAAAAATTTAGTTGATAAACATAATATAACACTTATTATTGTGACTCATGAATTACAATTTGCAAAAAAAGTTTCAAATAAAATTTATTTATTAGAAAACGGTCAAATTGCAGAAAAAGGTAATTTAAATGATATTTTCAAACTAAATAAATGTCCTAAAATTAGATATTTCTTTGAACAAGAAAAAAAATAATATTACAAATAATCACTTATTTAATATTATAAATTTTTATGCAAAAACTATTATTTTTTTTGTAAATTACCACATTTAATCCTAAAAAATCACGAACGAAAGAGAACTTATTTTAATGTTTCAATTAAAAATTCGAAAAATATTAAAAATTTTTATTTTTATTACAATAATATCATTTTTACATTATAAATTATTTAAAATTTGTAGCTTTAAAGAACAATCTTCAGATAGTATTATTTTAGGAGTAGTAAGTAATTCTCCGCCTTTATGTTTTGATAGCGATTCTTCTAATCCTAATAGTTTTCGTACCGAAACAGGAACATATGTAAGTGGTTCTGATATTTTTTTATTTGAAAAATTAGCCAAAAATATGAATAAACAATTGAAAATAAAATCATTAAATTTTCCTGGTATTTTAAATGAAGTTGACCAAGAAGTTATTGATGCTGCTATCGGTAACATGAATATTACGGAAGAGCGCAACAAAATAATGAATACTATTGAATATGATAGTTCTGAAATTGGTTTTTTAATTAGAAAAGATAATCATAAATTTAAAAATTATATAAACCAAAAAGAAATTACTATTCAAGATTTAAAAAATTTAATTAAAACACACGGAAATATTAGCGCAACAACTACAGCTAGTTCTATTTATGATATCGAAATATTAAATAAATTAAATTTATATAAATTAAATCCAAAAGAAGATTTAGTAAATTGCGTTAATGAAGTAGAAAAAAAACGTGTTGATTTATTTATTTTTGAACACCCTGTTATAAATTTAATGACCTCTTTAAAAGCAAATGATAAAAATAAATTTAAATCTTTAAAATTGATAGATAACGAAAAAAATAATCAAAAAAAAGATTTTCATTATCCTTTAGGTATTTTTATCCACCATAACAACAAAAAATTATACAAAGAAATAGTAAAACAAATTGATAAAATTAAAAAAGATAATCCTAATATAATGGAAAATTTACGTGCAAAAGCTATAAAAACTTACATAAATGATAACCAGCAAAAACGACAAAATAATAAGTTTGGAACTAAAATTATAAATATAGTTAAAACATACCAAGATAGCTTTTATATATCATTAACATTAGCTATAGATGCTATCTTATTAGGTTTCTTATTAGCATTAATATTTTTGCCTTTCAAAATATGGTGCCAAAATTCTAGCAAATTTATTCCAAAAATAATAAATTATATGTTAATTTTATGTATTCATGTTACAAAAGCTATTCCTATTACTATTCAAGTTGTATTAATGTATAATTTATTAATACAAAAAATATTTTTTTTAAAAGGTTTAATAGGGATTTTTTGTATTTCATTAACTATAACTTTCATTAATAATGCATTTCATTTTTTAAATAACATGTCTAGACAAATTAATTTTTTAGAATCCGGACCTATAGAAGCCGCTTATGCTCTAGGTTTAAGTTCCAAACAAGTATTTAGGCACATTATATTAGAACAAATTTTAAAAAGAGAAATACCTAATATATGGGATCAATTTGTAATAAATTTAAAAGAAACCGCTTTATATTCTATTATTGGATTACCAAATTTATTATGGACTGCACAACGAAATATAGCTATTACTTACGATACTATAACACCTTTTATTATCATAAGCATTATTTACATATCATTATCAAGTTTAACTCAAATTTTAAAATATACAAAAGCTTTTGAATAAAGATAATAAACAATAATAAAACAATAATAAGAAAAAACTAAATCATTCAATAACTAAAATTATGAAAACAAAAATAAACTCCATTTAATTATTATTAATAGTTATAGAAATAAAACATATAATAAAAAAAGTCAAATCGCTTTCCATAAGGATAAAAACAATTTGACTTTTTTATTTTTATTTAAATTATATATTTAAATCAGATAATCATATGAAATAAATTCAAAAATAAATTAAAATTTTTTATTTAATTCTTATATTTATTGTTAACATTATTACCTAAATCATCACTAATAATTATTAATTTATTTTCCCAATAAATATCTTTTCTAGACTTAATTTTATCAACAAAATTATTATTAATTTCAAAAATTGTTTTATCAGCAAAATGCTGAATATAACCAATATTTTTTCTATAAATATTAAATTTATCATATAAAATTTGTAAAAAAATGGCAGGATTATAAACATGATCATTTTTACCAATATTAATAATTAATTTTGTCATGTTAATATTATTTTGTTCATATTTTTTAGAATAATCATTATTATTAATACGATTATTTTTAATATAAGATGTTTTTGCAAAATCATTATTATTATAATTAGAAACATTTCGCATAATAATATTTTCGTATTGTTTACGACAAGGAGATATATAATGCAATAAAGATTTAATAATTAATTCATTATCATATTTTTTAACTAAATTATCTATTAAAGACATATCAACTGATAAATTATTATTTTGATAATTATCTATTAATTCAACAACTTTGTCACGAAATAATTGATCTTGTTTTTGATAAATCTCTTCGATCTTAGGAATTTCAGCTAATAATAACTTTTCTTTCAAATAATATTCTAATTTTTTTAATTTAATTTTTTGTCTAACATTAATAAAACTATAAGAAACACCTGATTTTCCAGCTCTTCCGGTACGACCTATTCTATGAACATAACTTTCGTAATCATTAGATAAATCATAATTAATAACCATTTGAACATCAGAAATATCTAAACCTCGGGCAGCTACATCGGTAGCAACTAAAATTTTAATTTTTTTATTACGAAAATTATTAAGAACATATTGTCTTTGATTTTGTTTCAAATCTCCATGTAAAGCATCTACTAAAAAATTTCTTGTTTGTAAATAATCAGTAATATTATCTACATTTCTTTTGGTATTAGCGAAAATAATAACAGAATCGGGATTTTGATAATCTAATAAACGTTCTAAAACTAAATTTTTACTTATATCTGAAACAATAAAATAAAATTGTTTAATACTTTTAACTGCAATATTTTTATTAGATATTTCTAAAGTTTGAGAATTTTTTTGATATTTTGCAGCTATTTTTTTAATAGAATCAGGCATTGTAGCAGAAAATAAAGCTGTTTGTCTTTCTGAAGGAATAGTCTTTAAAATATCTTCTACATCCTCTTGAAATCCCATTTTTAACATTTCATCGGCTTCATCTAAAACTAACAATTTAACATTAGATAAATCTATTTTTTGCTGTTTTAACAAATCTAAAATTCTTCCGGGAGTAGCTACAATAATATGAGGTTTTTTATTCAAAGCGCTAAATTGTTTAAAATATTTTTCGCCACCATAAATAACAGCAGTTCTAATATCAGAATAAAATTTCAACAGTTTATTGATTTCCGTAAAAACTTGTAAGGCTAACTCACGCGTAGGACATAATACTAAAGCTTGAATTTGAGCATTTTTAGCATCAATTTTTTGAATCATTGGGATACCAAAAGCAAAAGTTTTACCTGTTCCTGTTTGAGAACGAGCTACAATATCAATACCTTGAATCATTTTAGGAATCACCAAAGCCTGTACAGGAGTAGGATTATTAAAATTAAGCTCTTTTAAAGCTTCTTGAATTTGAGTTAACAAATTTAACTCTGTAAAAGAAGAAATCATTATATTTTCCTTTCAATCTTATTGAAAATTTTTAATTAAAAATAAAAATTTTTTTCAATCTTTAATAAAAATAAATATTTTATATTCTCAATAGTAAATAATCAAAATCTTTTATTTTAGGTATTAAAATAAATATTTTTAATTACTATATATTTTTCCTAAAAAAATTAAAAAATCAAAAATATTTATTAAAAGTTTTTGTAATTTTAAAATTTAAGAAAATAAAGTGCAACTTATATCGATCTTAATCTAAAAAAGTATTGGTAAACATAATCAACACAAATTTAAAAAAAATAACTCTCTTGAAAATTACAATTACTAATTTAAATAAAAATCTAAATATAGTTGAAAAAATAATTATTTTATTATTAATAATACCATAAAATAAATAATTTAATTTGAAAAAATTCTCTTCAATTGAAACAAAATGATAATAAAATTTTATTTTTGATAAATTAAATCGATAACATTTTGAATAAATTTAATCATTTTATATATTTATATAAATATTAAATTAATTTACATAATACAGACTTTGAACTTTTTTATATAAAAATCCAAATAATAAACAATTAATTATACCGTTGATGATAATAGGGATAATATTAAAACAACAAAATAAAATATTTATAACAAAATCTGAGTAAAAATAATTATATCGATAAAAAATGATTTTAATAATATCCCAATAATTTAAATAACCATTTAAGATACGAGAGATAGATTGTAAAATAATAATCAAAAAACCAAAAATAAAAATACGTTTTTTATTAACATAACGATAATTCAACAGAAAACTTATTAATAAAAATAGATTGGGTATAAAAGAACCTAAAACAATATTACTAATAACAAAAAAATATTTATCAGAAATACAAAAATTATAATTAATTTTTAAATACTCGTAAGTTACTAAATAATTAGGTACCGAATAAAAGAAACAATCTATAAAAATATAAATTAACCAAAACAAAATTAAATAATTAATATTTAAAAAAAATCCCAAAAACAATAAAGGTAAGTGCCAAAATAACCATAAATTAGAATTAATTACAGGGATTTTATTAATTTTACTTAAAACAGAATATTTATTTAAGTTAAACAAAACCCAAGAAATCGAAATTAAATTCGAACCTAAAATTAATTGTTTAATAATATTTCGTGTATTTTTTTTCGTACAGTTATTTTTATTTAACATAAATTGAATTTAACTTCTTTCTGAATAATTATGTTTATCATAATAAAATTAATTATTTTTTATTTTATTTAATTTTTAAATATAAAACAAAACTTTTATATCTAAAAAACAAAATATTGTTTTATATATTAGATCCATTTCAAATCCATATTAAATTTACAAATAACTATCTTTGTTTTAAACATGTTATAATAAAGAATGATTTAACTTATTTAAAAATATTTTTGTAAAAATTCAAAATAAAAAGGAGCAATAATATCTAAATATGAAATATCAACTACCTACCTTAAACTATAAATATAACGAATTAGAACCTTTTATAACAACAAAAACAATGATGATTCACCATCAAAAACATCATCAAACCTATATTGATAAATTAAATATATCTTTATCACAATTTCCTAATATTCAAGATAATATAAATAATTTATTAACAAATTTATCATCAATACCTCAAGAAATTAGAAAATCTGTTCATAATAATGGAGGAGGTCATTTTAATCATTCATTTTTCTGGAAAATTTTAAAACCAAAAATAACAAATGAAACAATTTTATTAAACGAAACACAAAAAATTATAAAAAGAGATTATAAAAATTTAGATAATTTTAAAAATCAATTTACCAATAAAGCTTTAAATCTTTTTGGTAGCGGTTGGGTATGGTGGATTATTAATAATAATAATTTATCCGAAATAATAACCACCAGTAATCAAGATACAACTCATAATTTAGGTCACCCGATTTTAGGTTTAGATCTTTGGGAACATGCTTATTATTTAGATTTTCAAAATCGTCGTCAAGATTATATTGAAGCTTTTTTTCATATTATTAATTGGGAACAAGTAGAAATTAATTTAAATAATTCATTCTTAAATAAAGAATAATGAATAATTATAATTATCAAAAATGAAGATAAAAATAACTTTAAACAAAAATATTTATTTTTAAGGGAAAATTATTGATTAAGAAATATAAAATAACAAAACCGTCGAAAAAATATCTTTTTCGATGGATTTTTATTTATCAATAACTTATCTAATCAAGATTAAATTGATTATTATTGAATATATTAAATAACTTTAAATTTATCTCTGAAAAATCAAATAAATAAAATAACCTACAGGGATAACAACAATAGTTACAAATATAATTAATACGATCAAAATCGAAATAATATTAACAAAAATTCTGTTTTTTGGAAATTTCCAAGATACATTTTTTTTTCTATTAACTATATTTTCAACTTTCGGTTGATTACTGAAACATTTTTTGCAATTTGATGAATTAACTTTTTTATTTTTATTTAAAAACCAAAACATAAAAAATTATTAACCTCTTAAAATTATTATCTTTTTTAATATAAATACTAACTAAACTAAACAATTTTTGATAAAAAGATCAACGACATATAAAGATAAATTATAAATAATAAATCAAATATTATAATTCAATTTCCATATAATATTAACAGATAATAATATTCTAACATATATTAAAATTAACTGGCAAAAAAAATAATTTATACAAATTTAAAACAAAGGAAATTTAATTACTTTGAAACATTATATAAAGCAAAAATTAAAACAACTAAATTTTCTCAAAATAACACCTATACAAAAACAAATGTTTAACAATTTCGAAAAACCTTATCATTTAGTATGTGTTGCTCCTACAGGAACCGGAAAAACTCATGCTTATTTATTACCTATATTATCAAAAATAAATTGGCAAAAAAATACAATACAAGCAATCATAATTACTCCCACCAATGAACTAGGTTGGCAAATATTGAATATGTTAAAAAAAATAGAACCTAAAATAGCCAATATTAAAATTTTATATGGTGGCATAAATAAACAAAAAATATCAGATCAATTTAAAAAAAAACAACCTCCTTTACTAATAACAACTTTAAGTAAATTGAATGAATATGTTCTTAGCCATAAATTACTAAAAATTCATAAACTCGATTTTTTAGTTTTAGAAGAAGCAGATATGTTATTTGATCAAGATTCTTTATCCATCTTAGATATAATATTAACAAAATGTAATCCTAAAATTATAATAATATCCGCTTCTATAACTGACAAATTAAAACCTTTTATCAATAAATATTTTGGAAAAAATTTATTTTTAAATACTACACAAGAACATAAATTAAAATTAAATTATTATAATCTTTTAACTACGACAGAACAAAAATTAAAAACTTTAATACATTTAATCCAACATATTAATCCTTATATTTCTATTATTTTTGTTTCCAACATTAAAGAACAAGCTAAAATTTATGAAGCAATGGTTCAAAAAAATTTAAAAGTTATTTGTTTTTCATCAGCATTAAATACTAAAAAACGAAAACAATATATAAATGATATCCAAAAAGCCAAATATCAATATATTATAGCAAGCGATATTATGGCAAGAGGCTTAGACCTAGATATAGATTTAGTGATACATTATGATTTACCACATAAAAATTTAGATTTTTTTCAACATCGCAATGGAAGAACAGGAAGAATGGAGAAATCAGGAGATATAATAGTTTTAATGACCGAAAAAGATGAATTATTCCTTGATACAATGCAAAAAAAATTAAATATTTCATTTAAACAAATTCAATTTAATAATAAAAAAAACCAATATTCTTTAATTACTCCTAGACATAATCAAATATCCAAGAATAAAAAATATATTTCAACCAGAAAGATAACAAAATAATATATGTTAATAATAGGAAGCCATGTATCCTTTAAAAAACCTAAAATGTATTTAGGAGCTTTAGAACAAGCTTTATCATTTAATTCAAATACTTTTATGTTATATTCAGGTCCCCCTCAAAATACTAAAAGAAATATTATTACAAAAGATGATATTGATCAAACTTTATCAGAAATGAAAAAACACAATATTAATGTTAATTATTTAGTAGGTCACGCGCCATATATTGTTAATTTAGCTAATCCTATTTTAAATAAAAGGGAATTTGCTATCGAATTTTTAATAAAAGAATTAAATCGATTTGCTCAAATGAAAATTCCTCAAATGGTAATACATCCGGGAAATAATCTAAATAAAAATAAATTAGAAGCTATAAAATGGATTGCTCAAGGTATTAACAAAATTTTTAAAAATACTTCTAATCTAAAAACTAAAATAGCATTAGAAACTATGGCAGGAAAGGGTAATGAAATTGGTTCTAATTTTCAAGAATTAAAAAATATTATCGATTTAATAGAAGATAAAAAGAGAATTTCTATTTGTTTTGATACTTGTCATGTATTTGATGCCGGTTATGATATTAAAAACCAATTTGAAAATATAATAAAACAATTTGATAAAATTATTAATTTAAAATACTTGTCCGTTCTACATATTAATGATTCAAAAAATTATTTAGGTAGTAAAAAAGACCGACACGAAAATATTGGATATGGCCAAATAGGATTTGAAGTTTTAATAAAAATTATATATTACCCATTATTCGATAATATCCCTAAAATTTTAGAAACACCTTTTGTTAACGAAAAGCCTATCTATAAAGAAGAAATTATTATGATTAAAAAAAGATTATTTAATAAAAATTTAAAACTTAAATAATAATTGTATGAATTCGATATATGATTAAAAATCTAAATCTAAAAAATCCTTTATCGATTGAGATAAATATAAAACATAATAATACTTCCGGCTATAGCTACATTTAAACTTTCTACTAAATCGGTAGTAGGGATGGAAATTAGATAATCCGAGTTTTTACGAGCAACATCAGAAATACCTTTTCCTTCATTACCTAATATTAAAGCAATTTTATTATTATATATCATGCTATAATCTATTAAATCATTAGATAAAAAAGTGTTTTCACGAACACAAGATCCTATAACAAAATAATTTTTTTTTCTTAAAAAAAACAAAAAATTAGCTAAATTACCACGATAAAAATTTAAATTAAAAATAGCTCCTTGACTAACTTGAATGGTTTTTTCATTATAAATATCTACACTATTATTACTAAAAAAAATAGTTTTAAAGCCAAAAGCACAAGCACTTCTTAATAAAAGTCCAGCATTAGATGGATCTTGAATATTATCTAAAATAAGTATTTTATCATCATATGAAGATGATTTTAACATTTTACAAATAGCTACCTGTGAATATAATATATGATTGTTATTTAATAATTTCATTAAAGATTTTTTAATAAATAAACCTGCTTCTTTTTCAGGATTAATAGTATATAAACTTACTACTAATCCTTTTTTGATAGCTTCTTGCACAAGATGATTACCAAATACAAGAAATTCTTCGTATAAATCTCGATATTTTTTAGATGATAATTTCATCATTTTCTTAAAAATACTATTATTAGATGATAAAATCATAGAATATTACAACTCACTTTAAATAATATTTATTATACATATTTATTCAACAAATATATTTTCAACTTAATTTATAACATTATTAAGATAATTTTGTATTAAATCAAAGGCTAACAACCAAGGAATAATAGTGCAATTTAATTTATTAGGAATATTAGCAATTACTTCAAACAATAACAAATCTGATTCCAAAACAGCAATATCAAAAGATTTATTCTGTAACATATTTATAAAATTATTAATAACCTTTAAACTTTGAGTAAATGTTTGATTAGATAAAGAAATTGACATAATAGATGACGAAGCGCATATTATAGAACAACCTTTTGTTTCATGCCGAATTGAATTAATAAAACCATCATTAAAAAAAATTTGTAATGTTATTTCATCTCCGCACAATAAATTGTGTTTTTTTTTGATAAGGCAATTATTGTTACAAGTAATAGGTAATAAACCATAATTAAAAGGTTTTTTTGAATGTTTTATAATTAATTGACGATATAATAAATAATTAACCATAATATTTTTACTCACATTTTTGAGATTAAAAAAATAATAAATTTTAATTATTAATTTAAATTTAAGAAAAATATATTAAAATGTTAAATTTCTTTTTTTTAGTCAATAAAATATATTTATTAAATAAAGCTAATTCAGAAGTTAAGCATAAATCATAATTAATAATTTTTTTACAAGGAAAAATTTTAATACTTTGAGATAATAACAATGATTTGCCTTCTTTCTTTGAAAAAGCTAATTTGCTTCGAATTAAAACATCTAATAAAGTAACTTTTTGGCCAACTGATAAACAAAATAAATATTTTTGTAAAAATTTTAAATCTGATTCTACCAAATCTGATCTTTTTTTATTAAATAAAAGATAACTGGCTTGTTCACAATCTTTAGATATTAATGGACCATGAACTAAAGAAACTATATAACTAGCTAATTCTTTTTGAGCTAATCTTTTGTAAGAATTAAATTTCATTTCAGATTCTAAATAATTAATGCGATCTAACGTAATTAAAGTCATTTGTTTTAAACATGCAATTACACGATTATCAGGTAAATTTACAAAATATTGATACATATCAAAAGGACTAGTTAATTCTGAATTTAACCATACATTACCTTTTTCACTTTTACCAATTTTAACACCTTGATCATTTAATAATAAAGGGATACTCATACCTAAAGGTTTATTTTGAGAAGGATTAATTAATTTTCTAATTAATTCCAAACCGCTAGTAATATTTCCCCACTGATCAGAACCACCAATTTGCAATATTACATTATAGTTGAAATATAATTGATAAAAATCAAAAGCTTGCAATAAATTATAAGAAAATTCAGTATAAGAAATACCGGAATTTTCATTATTCAATCTTTCGGATATAATTTTTTTAGATAAAATATATTTAATATTAAATAATTTACCATATTGACGTAAAAAATCTAAAAAATTAATTTGAGATAACCAATCATAATTATTAACAAAAGATACTCTTTTTTGAGGCAATAAACCTTTTAATTGTAAAAAAATATCTCGAGTATTTTTAACAACTTCTTGTGGTATTAATAAAGTCCTTTCTTTTGTTTCTTTAGGATCTCCAACTAAACTAGTGGCTTGACCTATCAAAATAAAAGGATTATGACCTTTATTATACAAAAGCAAAATGGTGTTAATTTGCACTAAATGTCCTATTGTTAAAGAAATAGCTGTAGGATCGAAACCGCAATAAAAATTAATAACATTATGATTCAACTTATGTTTTAAATCTGATTCATTGCTACAATCTTTTATTAAATTACGCAGTTTTAATTCTTCAAACAAAGACATTTTTTATCTCCAATTTTTAATTTTATTTTTTATAAATATATGTTTATTTCTGTATATTTAAGATAATAAAATAAACAAAAATAAAAATTATATAGATTATAAAAAATTTTTATTTATGTTTAGTTTTAATTCTAGCAGCTTTTGATGATAAATTACGTATATAATATAATTTCGCACGACGAACTATACCAGAACTAAGAACTTCTATATTTTCTAAAGAATCTGAATAAATAGGGAAAGTACGTTCTACTCCTACACCAAATCTAATAGCGCGTACAGTAAAAGTTGCAGATATACCACTACCTTGACGTTTAATAACTAATCCAGAAAAATTTTGAACACGTTTATTATCGCCATTAGATTGTCTAATTAACATTCTAACAGTATCACCAACTTTAAAAAAAGGTATTTTTTTAAAACTTTGACTATCTATAGATCTTATTAAAGACTGACCTTTGAATTCCATAATTTAATATTTCCGCTTCCTTAATAAAAAAAATTTTATTTATACTTACAAAAACATGAAAAATATAATATTTACTCTTCACCTTCATTTTTAATTTCTTTTAATATTTTTTGATTTAATCCATCTAAATTAATTTTTTCTAACAAATCTGGTCTTTTTTTGAAAGTACTCTTTAAACTTTCTTTTAAACGCCATTTATAAATTTTTTGATGATCCCCGGATAAAAGAATCGAAGGAACTTTATAATTTTTATATTCGAAAGGCCTAGTATATTGAGGATATTTTAATAAACCTTTTTGATGGGAATCAGATAAATAAGAATTTTTATGAATTACCCCTGGTATAAGTCTAATTATAACATCTATAAAAACTAAAGAAGCAATTTCCCCACCAGTTAAAACGTAATCGCCAATAGACAATTCTTCATCTATAAAATTTAAAATTCTAGCATCAACACCTTCATAATTACCACAAATAATAACTAATTGTTCAAAATCATTAACATATTGATTTGCTTTATATTGAGTTAATACATTCCCTTGAGGAGATAATAAAATAACTTTACTTTTATTCTTAATATTGGATTTTATTTTTTCTAAACAATCATATAAAGGCGGAAATGATAACAACATTCCTGCATCGCCACTATATGGCTTATCATCTATTTTAAAATGTTTATTATGACTATAAAATCTTAAATCATGTATATTCATAATAACTTTATTTTTTTCTTTAGCTCTTTTCAAAATAGAATGATTTAAGAAATAATCGAAAAAATTGGGAAAAATAGTTATAATATCTATTTGCATGTTATTTATCAAATAATCTTTCCTTTTCAAAAAAACAAAAAATAAATTTCTTATTTCAATTATATTTCCTTTTAAATTATTCTATTATTTTGAAAAAACTTTTAAACTCGAAAAATTAATTAATTTAATTCTTTTTAAATTTTTTACACAAATTTTTAACAGTAGTAGTGGGTTGCCCACCTAAAGATAACCAATAATTAATTTTCTCTAAATTCAAATTAATTATTCCTTTTAATGGATCATAGTTTCCTAAAATTTCTAAAAATTTACCATTCCTTTTGTTATGAGCATCAATTGCTACTACACGATAAAAAGGTTTGTGACGAGAACCGAAAAGTTGTAAACGAATTTTAACTGACATGTTTCTAACTCCAAACGCAATTTAATTAAAAAATATTTTGAAAAATAATAATTCAAATAATTATAAAATAAAAAATAATTACTGTCAATCATATATTGACTCATTTTCTTTAAAAAATAAAAATTGTTATTATAATAAATTATTTAAAAATTAAAACTTAATTAATAAAAATATTTTGTACGTAAATTATAAAAAATTATTAAATATGAGTTAATATTTATAATATTAAAAATTTAGAATATAAAAGGTTAAATAAAAATTTAAAAATATAATTAAGATGTAAACTTAATAGAATATTAAATATAATATTCTCTTAATTATATAGTCATTATTTATTATAATACCTAAATATAGTAAAATATATATAATTTAATAAATCATTTCAACAAATATCTAAAAATAATTAAATTATTTAAATTAAAAAAAGATAACCTTAAATTAATAATTATTTTTAGATCAAAAATTAATAAAAATAAATTATAAAGGAGTAAATAACCGTTAATATGTACTACTATATTACAGGTTTAGTAAAATTAATCAATAATAATAATATAATTCTTGAAAATAATGGTATAGGTTACGAAATAGGTTTTTATAATCCTTATTTATTCAAAATAAATCAAAAAGTAAAATTATTTACTTATTTATATATTAAAGAAAATATACGCTATTTATATGGTTTTACAAATATTAATCTATTAAATTTTTTTAAAACAATAATTACTATTCCAGGTATAGGGCCTAAAATAGCTATTGCATTGACACAAAACGAATTATTTGCAGACATTCAAATGGCTATTGAAACTAATAATATAAATTTCTTAAAACAATTTCCAGGTATTGGCGAAAAAACCGCACAACAAATTGTTTGGTATTTAAATACTAAAAACAAAAATAAAAAAACAAATTATATATTTAATCCAAAACAAAAAGATGTTCAAAATGCTTTATGTAATTTAGGTTTTGATATAAAACAAATTAATTCTATTATAAACCAAATCAATACAGAACAAGATATAGAAGCCATGATTAAAGAAGCTTTACAATTATTATTAACAAATAGGAAATAAAATGGAAAAAAAATTAAAAAATCAACCAAATCAAAAAAATAAAAATGAAGATGCTTTTTTAAGACCTCAAACATTAAAAGAATACGCGGGACAAGAAGATATTAAACATATTTTAGATATTTATATCAAAGCTTCACGAAAACGAAAAGAAACTTTAGATCACCTATTATTTTATGGACCTCCAGGTTTAGGAAAAACTACTTTAGCACGCATTATAGCTAATGAATTAAAAACAAATATAAAGATTACTAATGGGGCTGTTTTAGAAAAAGCTGGAGATTTATCTGCTATTTTGAGCAGTTTAAAAACAGGAGAAATTTTATTTATTGACGAAATTCATCGATTACCAAAAACCGTAGAAGAAATTTTATACTCTGCTATGGAAGATTATGCTTTAGATATCGTTATCGGTAAAGATTACGATAGAAGAACTATTAGAATTAATTTAGCAGCTTTTTCTTTAATTGGAGCTACTACTAAATTCGGGCATATCTCTTTTCCACTAAGAGATCGATTTGGTTTAACTTTAAAATTAAATTATTATAAAGAATCAGAACTAAAAACTATTCTCCAAAGAACAGCTAAAGTCTATAATAATTATATAGAAGAATCAGCATTAACAGAATTAGTAAAACGTAGTCGTGGCACGCCTAGAATAGCTAATCGTTTATTCCGGAGAACACGTGATTTTGCAGAAATATATTCTAATAAAATAATTACTCATCAAATAACAATAGAAACATTAAAAAAATTAAAAATTGATGAAAATGGATTAAATGAAACAGATTATAATTATTTAAAGAATTTAGTAATTAAGTTTAATGGTGGACCAGTAGGGATTAAAAATTTATCTGCTACTTTGGGAGAAGAAATTTTTACTATAGAAGAAGTTTATGAACCTTATTTAATCCAAAAAGGCTATATAAAAAGAACTCCCAAAGGCCGTATAGCAACTAATCTAACTTTTTTATTATTAAATAAATTAAATAGGGGATTAGTATGATATATTAATTAATATATTTATTTTATTAATGAAATTTAAGAAATTTTTTAATTATTTTTTGAAAAATATGTATTAAATATTTAAATTTTTTTATTTTTTAATTAGAATTATAATCTAGTATTTTTTGTAAAATCATTTTATAATCATGTTCCTTTAAATAAGAAGAATTATCTAATAATTGAAAACAGATTTCTTCCTTAGAAAAGCGAGGAATTATATGAACATGATAATGAAAAACAGTTTGTCCAGCTACTTCTCCATTATTATTTATTAAGTTTAAACCAGAAGCTTTAAAAGCTTTAATCAATGTATGGCTAATTTGATAAACTATTTTAAATAAATAAACAAAAATATCTTGTGGTACATCTTGAATATTAGAATAAACTTTTTTAGTAATAACTAAAGTATGACCACGAGTCGCTTGAGAAATATCTAAAAAAGCCATAACTAAATCATCTTCATAAATAATATAACTCGGTATTTGTTTATTAACTATTTTCGAAAAAATATTATGCATATTGCTTATTCCTTTTTTAATAATTTTAATTTAGATAAATATTTTTTTGAAAATTTTCATAAAATTCAATTTTAAAATCAAGATCAATTAAAACAAGTATTCTTACTAATATTTTTAAAATTAATTTTAGCAATTTTATAAAAAATGGATAAACCATATTTTTCATAAATTAATTTAATTTGTCGATTAACTAAATCAGAAGCTCCTAAAATTAATTTTACATTATTAAGTTGCCCTAATTTTTCTATCTCTCTTAAAAATAAATAACGAGCAATAATAGAAGAAGCGGCTACACATAAAAATTTAGATTCAGCTTTGGTTTGAAATCTAATATGACGATAAACATTAGATTCTGTTTTTAAATAATTAAAATAAAAAGATTCAGTTGCAAATTGATCTATAATGACTGGAGATGAAAATTTTAAATTATGATAAAATCTTAAAATTAATTTATTATATAAACAAGCAAGTATATGATTAAGATTTAATTTTTTCTTAATTAAATTATTGTAATCAAAAGGTTGTAAAATCTCAAAATCATAATCAATATTTTTCATCAAAAAAGGAGCTATTTGAAAAATAGAATTTTTACTTAATAATTTGGAATCTTTAACTCTATTGCGTAATAAAAAATCTTCTAATTCATACCTTATATAAACTATACTAACTACTATAGGACCGAATACATCACCCTTACCTGATTCATCTGCTCCGACACAACCGATATAATTTTGAAAATTTTTCTTCATGAATCAAAAAACTCCTTTCTAAAAGTGTTCTTATCAATGAATTAATTATAAAATATTAATTATTTTGTTCAAATATAATTAATAAAATAGATATTTACATTTTGAAAAAATCTTTTATTATTGTTTATATAAAGTACAGATAATAACCCCCCCTCATATAAACCATAAAAATAATACATTATTCTGAAAACTAATTTCTCGTTAACATTTATGATTTTATTAGGATGTTTTTGACTTCTAAATGTAATTATTGAAAATCATGGAATAATCTTAGTTAATATCCGCTCAATTTTAAAAATGTTTTGATTTCCATCGATTCTTTTTAATAAAAAATATTATTCTTATCCTTTAAATGTTTATCATTGTTGGTTATTGATGAAATATAACCTAGTATTTAAAAATCCTCTTTAGTGCAAATTCCAATTAATAGGTTGTTTTTGATGATGTTTTAAATATTCATTAGTACGAGAAAAAGGTTTAGAACCGAAAAAACCTTGATAAGCAGATAAAGGAGAAGGATGACTACTTTCAATAATTAAATTATCCTTAATATTAATATATTCTTTATACTCTTGAGCTTTTTTACCCCATAAAATATAAACAATATTTTTTTTCAAAGACAAATAATTAAATATATTAATAATAAAAATATGCCAACCAATATTTTTGTGACTCAAAGGAAATCCTTGTTCGACAGTTAAAATGGTATTTAATAACAATACCCCTTCGTAAGCCCAAGAAAATAATTGATTTCTAAAATTTATAATAGATAAATCATTTTGTAACTCAATAAAAATATTCTTTAAACTTTTAGGTGTATCCCAAGATAAAGTACTAAATGCTAAGCCGTGAGCTTGATTAGGTCCAGGATAAGGATCCTGACCTAAAATAACAACTTTTACTTTTTCCCAAGAAGTAAATTTAAAAGCGGTAAAAATATTTTTTGCATTTGGCAAAATTTTTTTCCCCAACTTAGATTGAAGTAGCAAAAATTTTTTTATTTTAAGAAAATAATTTTTTTGTTGTTCTTTATCAATAATATATTCCCAATCTATATTAATCAACATAAACATTATCACCTTTATACAATAACTCTTTTAACAAAATAATAATCTGAATTAATAAATTAAAATTTTAAACTAAATTCTCATCGTATTCATGTTCTCCCCAAACAATAAAATAAAATAATAATAACATCATTCCCCATATAAATGCATAAGTTATCTCATAAGGGATTTTAAAAGAATATTTATAAAAAATATTTTTATAAGGAATTTTTTCTTCAAATTTTTGAATAGCCGAATTATTATCGCCTTTCGTAGTAACATATTTTTCTTGATTATTATTAGCAACTACTCTATGAATAATAAAACTATCTTTTAAATAAGAAAATTGAGAATCATCAGCTTTAAATATAATTATATCACCATCTGAAGTTCTTGGATTACTTGGTTTTAATAATTTACATTTATTTTCATCTAATATAGTAAAAAAAACTATATCATCGACACGCATCGAAGGTAACATACTATCACTAGATACACGAGAAAAATTAAAACGAAAAATTTGAGAAGTTTTTTCTTTATCTAAAATTAAATTACACAATAAAAATATAACTAAAAAAAATAAAAATAAATTAAAAAAATAATAAATAATCTTTCTAATCATAGTTAACAAAATATAAATTTTATATTTTATAAATCCCATTAGTAAATACTCCTGATCTTTCGAAATATCAATTAAAAAAATTTATATGTAAAATTATTAAAATAAAATTCAAAATTTAGAAAAAATTTCAAAAACTAAATAATAAATTAATCTTTAAAATATTTTTTAAATAATTCAACAACCAATATAGGAATTAAAGAAATAACTATAATAATACTTATATCCCAAAAAGATAACTTAGCCAAATTAAAATATTTTTGGAAAACAGGAATAAATAAAATAATAAACTGTATCGCAAAACTTATTATAAAATAAATTATAAAAAAATTATTTTTAGTTTTAATAGAAAAAATAGACTTAGATAAACTTCTAAAATTCCAAGCATGAAATAACTGCGAAAAAGCTAATACCATAAAAGCAAAAGTTTGGCCATATTTAAAATTATCAATACTATGACTATAATAACCTAAAATAGCAGAACCAAAAACAATAATACCCAACATTAAACCTTCTAAAAAAATTTTATAAATGGTTGATTTATTTAAAAAATTATTATTTTTTTTCATCATAGAATGATCTATAATATTATGCTCTGGAGGTTCCATGCCTAAAGCTAAAGCTACTAAAGAATCAGTAACTAAATTAATCCAAAGAATTTGTAAAGTATTTAAAATAACAAAATCAAAAGGAAAATAAAAAAAACCAAAAAAACTATTAAATAATATAAGACAAATTTCACCCATATTACAACTTAATAAAAAAACTAAACTTTTACGAATATTAACAAAAACATTTTGCCCTTCTTTAATAGATGTTAAAATAGTATGAAAATTGTCATCCATTAAAACAATATCAGCACTTTGTTTTGTGATTTCGGTACCACTTAAACCCATAGCTAATCCTACATCAGCTTGTTTAATACTAGGTACATCATTAACTCCATCGCCAATCATAGCTACTATATAACCTAATTTTTGCCAAGCTCTTACAATTTTTAATTTATGTACCGGAATAGTACGAGCGTAAACCTTAATATTTATTAAATTTTGTAATAATTCTGTTTCAGTTAATTTATCTAATTCAGAACCATCAATAACTAAATCAGTTTTTTTATTTAAAATTTTTAATTTATTAGCTACTTGAATAGCTGTACAACGATGATCACCTGTAATCATAATTGTCTGAATATTAGCTTCATAGCATTCTTGGATCGATTGAAAAACTTCTAACTTTATAGGATCTTCAATACCTACCAATCCGATGAAAATAATATTGTTACGTAAAATATACAAAATTTCTTTTACAGAAATATTATCACATAAAAAACGATAATCAAAAAAATTTGTATAAGCGATCCCTAATACTTTATAACCCATTTGAGCTTTTTGATTTAACTTTAATTCAAAATCTTCTTTATGTTTTGAATCTTTAATAACATTTTTTTGTTTTTGACTATTATAAATATAGTATGATAAATCTAATATAATTTCTCCAGCGCCTTTGAAAATAGTTAAATATTGATGTTGATATTTATAGATAGCGATCATTAACTTCGAATGATCATCAAAAGGAAACATTTTGATTAATTTATATTGTTGTTGTAGCTCAGAAAGATCGATATTCAAAAATTTAGATAATTCTACAAAAGAACGATCTACAGAATCTAATAAATCATAACAAGAAATAATTTTTTCATTATAATGCTGAGCGATACTATTACATAAAAGGCCGTAATAAACTAATTCCTTACAACTTGTCATTAAGTTATTACAAATTAATTTATTAGAATAATCAATATGAAAAAAATCAGAATAAACATAAAATGATTTAATCAATAGCTTATTCTGAGTGAGTGTACCTGTTTTATCTGTGCAAATAACATTGATCGAACCTAATCTTTCTAATGTTTTTAAATTTTTGACAATAGCATTTTCTTTAGCTATCTTTTTTATACCAAAAGCAAAAATAATAGTCATAATAGCTAATAAACCTTCTGGAATAACTGCTACAATTAAAGCAATAGAAGATAATAAATAACTACTAATAACATCCCAACTCAAATAATGAAAAAATAAATAATATTTCATAACATTAAAAATAAAATTTATTAAAATTAAAATAAAAATAATAATACTCAATATTTTAGTTAATTTTTGTAAATAAAATTCTAAAATTGTTTTTTCTTTTTGAATTGTTTGAGATAATTTAGCAATATTACCTATTTGAGTTTTCATACCTGTATTAATAACTAAAGCTTCGGCATTTCCATTAATTACAACAGTATTCATAAATAACAAATGTTTATAATTCAATAAATTGGAATCGATAATTTGAATCTCAACTTGTTTAGCAACTGCTACAGATTCGCCTGTCAAAATCGCTTCATCCACTTGCAAATTATTAGAAACTAATAAACGCAAATCTGCAGGAACTATATCTCCTTTATCCAAAAAAACAATATCCCCTGGAACTAATTGATCACTAGTAATTGATTTTACATTGGATTCTCGTAAAACTTTTACATATATTTTAGTATTTTTAGTAATAATATCAAAAGATTTATCTTTTTGATGTTCATGAAAAGCGCCAAAAATAGCATTACCCAATATAATTATTAAAATTAAAATACCTTCATATAACTCTTCTTGATGGTTAGAAAAAAAACCTATTATTAAAGTAATAAAAGCTGCTGTTAGCAAAATATATATAAAAAAATTATTTAATTGGCTAAAAAATTTGTTTATTAAAGACTTAGGTTTAGTTTTGAACAATTCATTCAAACCATTTTCACTTAATCTAGTTTGAGCTTGTTGTTCTGTTAATCCTGTTTTCAAATTAGTTTGCAACTCTTCAACTAATAATAATATTTCAGAATTATAAAACAAAGAATTCATATATGACTCAACCAAACCTTCTAATAAATATGCCTAATCAATCATTATTAATTTAAATAATAAAATAAATAAAAAAAATAAAATTCAAACTTTACTTATAATTTATTTTAAGTATAAAAATAACAAATTTATTTTATCTGTTTAGGAATAATAGACTTAGTTACTTTAACTTTGGTAATTACTAAACCATTATGAGATAAACCGTCAAAAACCCAATCATTATAAACTATTCTTATTTTTTCATTACTTTCTGGCATTCTACGCAATTTATCTAACATAAAACCACTTAAAGTATCATAATCATCTACTGGTAAATTAGCATTTAAATATTCTTCTATATCACAAAGATGAGCAGTACCTTTTATAATAAATTCTTGATCAGAAATTTTTACAATTTCAAAATCATTTTTATCATATTCATCCTGAATTTCGCCTAGAATTTCTTCAATAACATCTTCAATAGTTACGATACCAGCTGTACCTCCATATTCATCAACTACAATAGCCATATGTTTTTGTTTAGACTGCATTTCTTTCAATAATTCACTAATATTTTTAAATTCTGTAATATAAAAAACCCTTCTTAAATAATGATTAATATTAAATTTGGAATAATTGTTTTTAGAAGATCTTTGATCATTTGTAACTAATAAAACCTTAAAAAGATCTTTGATATGTACTATACCTAAAATCTTATCCAAATTCTCCATATAAACAGGAAATCGAGTATATTTCTCTTTTAAAATAAATTCTCTCAATTCATTAATACCAATATCATGGCGAATAGCTACAATTTCCTTTCTATGACGCATAATATCAGAAACTTTAGTAGTATTAAAATCAAAAATATTTTGTATCATATTATTTTCATTACTATTAATAACTCCTTGACTATAAGAAGCGCTTAATAAAAAACGTAATTCATCTTCAGACACAATATCTTGAGTTTTATTAGGATCAATTCTTAAACAATATAAAATAATATTACTTATTTGATGTAACAACCAAACAAAAGGTTTCATACAAAAACAAACTAAATTAAATAAACCTAATAAATAATAAGCAGTTTTTAAAGGATAAATTAAAGCAATTCTTTTAGGAATAATATCTCCTAAAACCAAAGAAAGAACAGTTAATAAAATTTGAACTTCACCATGCGAATCATGATGTAACATATAACCTTGAATTACTGTTAATATATGAATAACAATTTGAATGACAGACAAAAAATGAGTAGGTTTAGATTTAATTTTTTTAATTTTTAGGGCTTTTTTAATACCTTTTTCTATTTCAATATCCAATTTACTTTCACTTAAAGAAACTAAAGATATTTCGATAGCTGACAATAAAGCATTGATAAAAATTAATGCTATGATAGTCAAAATAATTATACTCATTTTATTTTATAACCTCTTTCACATTTAACTGCAATAAAATATAGGTTATAAAAAATAAAACTTTTTAAATAATTATTTTTATCATCATTTTCCATATACGTTTAAATTACCTTATTCTCCTTGTTTTAATTTCTTATTTTATTAAGAATAACTTTTAATAATTTTACCATAAATTCAAATAAAAGTAAAATCATTAATTATTAAATTAATTTTAATTTTTATCTCTTTTAATAAGCTCTAGCAAATAAAATAGTTTGATTTGCTTTTTTACGAGTAACAGGACAAATCTTATTTAATAATTTTTCTTTCAAAATTATTCGAGCTGTAGCTCCTGTGTCTTTTTTGATAATTTCTTCCGCTTCGTTAGCTAAAACACTCATTTTAACATATCCTTTTTTAGCTAAATAAAGTTTAAATTCTTCATAATTATTAGCAATATAAATATTCTTTTCCATACGTTGCAAAGCATTATCAAACATATTTTGATGAATATTTTTAACTAATTTAGCTATATTTATTAATAACTCAGAAGAATTAATAACAATTTTTTTTCGACTGTGTCTAATAAAAATTGTTATTTGATCATTTTTTAATTCTTTTTCTCCTATTTCTAATCTCAAAGGTATTCCCTGTAATTCATAATGACTAAATTTCCAACCAATATTTTTATTTTGTATATCTAATTTAGTTCGATATTTTTTAAATAACTGTTTATAATAAAAATTAACTTTAGTTAATAAAAGCGAATTATTTAACCTTAAAGGAATAATAACTATCTGTATAGGAGCAATATAAGGTGGCATTACTAAACCTTCATCATCGCCATGAACCATAATTATAGCACCTATCAATCTAGATGAAATAGCCCAAGATGTTTGATGTGCTATTTGTATAATAGAATTTTGATCTTGAAATTGAATTTTAAAAATTCTAGAAAAATTAGTACCTAAATAATGAGAAGTACCTGCTTGCAAAGATTGACCATCATACATTAAAGTTTCAATAGCATAAGTTGTTACAGCTCCTTTAAATTTTTCTTTTTCTGTTTTAATACCTGAAATAAAAGGTATAGCTAACAATTTTTTGCCTAATTTTTTATACAAATTTAAAATATAAAGAGTTTCTTCAAGAGCTTCTTTTTTAGAAGCATGAACTGTATGACCCTCTTGCCATAAAAATTCTTTACTTCTTAAAAAAGGCTTAGTATTTTTTTCCCAACGAACTACACTACACCATTGATTAAATAATTTAGGCAAATCTCTATAAGAAGTAATAATATTAGAATAATACTTAGAAAAAATTACTTCTGAAGTCGGACGAAGAATCAATTTAGACGGTAACAATTGATTAGCAACATTATCGATAATCAAAGTTTCAGGAGCAAAACCTTGAATATGATCTTTTTCTAATTGAAACAAATTTTCAGAAAAAAGCAAAGGAAAATAAACATTTTGATGATTGCTTTTTTTTAGATAATGATTTAAAAATTTTTGTATCATTTCCCATAAAAAATAACCATCAGGTAAATAAATAAAAAAACCTGGTACATCAGAATAAGAAATTAATTTAGCTTTTAAACAAAGATCTGTATACCACTGGCTAAAATTAATATCACGACAACGAACCGTTTTAACTAATTTTTTTTTCATATATTTTTGTATAACCTTTTATAAAAATAACCTTAAAATAATTATAATGATTATCGATGATGATTAAAAAATAATTAAATAAATTTATTTAACTTCAATAAATAGATAAAAAAACATTAAATATATAATAATTATTAAAATTTTTTCAACAACCGAGAAAATAATTTTATTTTATCTGTTTTTTCCCAACTAAATTTATCATTATCAACACCAAAATGTCCGTATTTAGCAGTCATATGAAAAATAGGTTTAGTTAAATTTAATTGATTAATAATCCCTTGAGGACTTAAATCAAAATTATTATAAATTGTATCAAGAATAAGATTATCATTAACTCTATTAGTATTAAAAGTATTAATAAACAAACCAACAGGAAAATTTACTCCAATGACATAAGCTATTTGTAATTCACATTTATCACAAATACCAGAAGCAACAATATTTTTAGCTAAATACCTTAACATATATGCTCCGCTACGATCTACTTTAGAAGCATCTTTGCCACTAAAACAACCTCCTCCATGACGTATTTCACTACCATAACTATCTTGGATAATTTTTCTTCCTGTTAAACCAGTATCAAAACAAGGACCACCTTGAATAAAACTTCCAGCTGGATTAATATAAAATTTAGTTTTAACATTTATAAATTTAATAGGAATAACTGGAGAAATAACATATTTTATAATATCATCTGAAAAATTTTTATTATTTTTCACAACATTACTATGATGACAAGAAATCACAATTGAATCAATATAATATAAATTACCTTTTTCATCATATGTCATAGTTAATTGTGTTTTACCATCTGGTTTTAAAAAAGGTAAAATTTTATTTTCTCTTATTTTGTTTAATTGTAGAGCTAAATTTCGAGATAATATAAACTGTAATGGCATATAACAGGGTGTTTCATTAGTAGCGTAACCAAACATTGCACCTTGATCTCCGGCGCCACCATTAACTGAAACAGCTTTATTAATTTCTTCAGATTGTTGATTTATTAAATTAACAATTAACAAATTTGAATAATAAAAATTATCTTCTTTATTTGTATACCCTATATCTTTTACTGTTTCTCGAACAATAGTTTCTATTGTTTTTTGATCTAAATTAATAGAACTTTTAATTTCTCCACAAAGAATAATTTTATTTTTAGTGAATAGGGATAGATTATTTGCGTTTCGATCTCAAAATTTGTCTTTCTGATAGCTATTACAAATAGCCCCCCTCCAAACCGGACAAGCAAGTTTCCCAGCATCCGGCTTTCCATAATTTATCAATAAACAATAAATTACTGACTTCTTTCGCCCTATCAAGGTCGTTAACCTTGTTCCAGGGAGGACGATTCTCTTTATCATTCCAGATCAAGTTTTACTCCTCCGACTACTAAGAAGTCGCTTTATCCTTGGGCCTAATGACTTTAAGCTCATTATTAGTTAATTTAATAACTGACCTTTAGGATTCTCCAAGTTACGCTAAATATCTACCTTGATTCCTTAGGTGAAGTAACCATTTTGTTAATGGTGAGATTCCAGGTTTGTTAATTGATAAACTATTCAATACTTAAAATATATATTAATAGACTCTGGACTGCTCGCTTATAGTAGTTTACGAAACAAGCTTCTGAATTGCATCTTCTTATCTTCTTAGGCCATTACAGGCTTATCCTTAGAACCATTTGGTGGCGGTATCTTCTTGACTAACTACTTCGTCGCAACCCGCTTTTAAGAACTGCTGTAATTCTTGAGAGTTTCCATTCAAGAACCGTTCTTAGCCTTACAGTGTTTATCGCACTGGTGATTGGTAAAATCACACGATATTTAGGCCTCTTTGGCGCCCCTATTGTTTCAATAGCGATTTTCGCATTAGAATCTTGCTTCAAATAAGCATCTAATAAAACATCAGAAATTTGATCTGCTATTTTATCAGGATGTCCTTGAGATAGGAATAGATTATTTGCGTTCCAATAATCTGATTTATCAACCAGTTATTTATTACAAATAGCCCCCCTCTAAACCGGACGAGCAAGTTTCCAAGCATCCGGCTTGCCATAATTTATCCTCTTCTGAGGACTAACGTCGTGTCACCACTGATTAGTTGTTAATTCCGATCATATAAGTTCTATGATGATAATCATCATGCTTGCATAATACCTACCTAACTGGTTATGGTTAATATTGCTTTTTAATTTATTCATGGTGGTATTTTTAAATTTTGGGATTTTGATACCGTCTATGATTTGATTAAATTCTCAGCAGGTGTTTAATACCGTTGTTTGTAACTTTTGTCGAATAATGAAAGATTTTAAATGATTTCAAGATTGACAAAAAATACCTAATTAATAAAAACCGGACAATCAATAAATTACTGACTTCTTTCGCCCTATCAAGGTCATTAACCTTGTTCCAGGGAGGACGATTCTCTTTATCATTCCAGATCAAGTTTTACTCCTCCGACTACTAAGAAGTCGCTTTATCCTTGGGCCTAATGACTTTAAGCTCATTATTAGTTAATTTAATAACTGACCTTTAGGATTCTCCAAGTTACGCTAAATATCTACCTTGATTCCTTAGGTGAAGTAACCATTTTGTTAATGGTGAGATTCCAGGTTTGTTAATTGATAAACTATTCAATACTTAAAATATATATTAATAGACTCTGGACTGCTCGCTTATAGTAGTTTACGAAACAAGCTTCTGAATTGCATCTTCTTATCTTCTTAGGCCATTACAGGCTTATCCTTAGAACCATTTGGTGGCGGTATCTTCTTGACTAACTACTTCGTCGCAACCCGCTTTTAAGAACTGCTGTAATTCTTGAGAGTTTCCATTCAAGAACCGTTCTTAGCCTTACAGTGTTTATCGCACTGGTGATTGGTAAAATCACACGATATTTAGGCCTCTTTGGCGCCCTAACTGATTCATTAGTAAATTTTTGCATATTTAATTTATTAAAGACTCACTTCCTTATACTATGATTATTATTTTGCAAAAATAAATTAATTTTTTTATAATTAACAATAAAAAAAGACTTTTTCAAGTCTTTTTTTGATAATATATAAAAATAAATTAAAAAATTTTATTAATTCTAACAGCTTTTAAACCTTGTTGAGTAGATTCTACATCAAATTCAAAAAGAGCACCTTGATAAAAAAAGTTTCTTCTATCCTCAGGTGTCATATCTATAACAGATCTATCTGCTATTTGTGAAACATGAAAAAAAACTTCTTCTAATATTTTAGTATCTAAACCAATTAACTCTTTAATTTCTGAATATTTTTCGTTCATATCATCATTTGAAATTTCAGAATCTGATAACATATTTTTTAATTCTTGTACTTTATTTTGTAATATTAACTGTTGTTCTTCTGATAAATTAGGATTTCTATAAATAAATCCATAATTACCTTTTTCTTCATGATTATCTGTTGTTCTTTTTTCGGAAAAAAACTTTAAATAACCTATACTACGTGGACTAATTTGATCTGCTGACATTTTAAAAAAACTCCTCTGCAATTGCATTCTAATTTCATTCTCTAATTTTATTTTAATTAGTCGAAATAGTCACTTTCATTATACACAAATTAATAGTAAAATTAAATATTATATTTAACAATGAAAAAAATAAAATTTAATTTTAAACATTTTAATTTTATTTATTTCATTAAATTAATGTTTATGATATAATTACTCATTAAAGAAAATAAAAATATAGCCCTTATAGTTTAATGGTAAAACGCATCAATGGTAATGATGTAATATAAGTTCAATTCTTATTAAGGGCACCAATTATTTTGTAAAAAACAATAATTTTTTTGGTAAAATTTAATAGTAATATTAAACTAAATAATAAATATTTTAAAAAATTATTAATATATAATATATTTTTAATTAAATCGCGGGTGTCGTATAATGGTTATTACATATGCTTGCCAAGCATATAATGAGGGTTCGATTCCCTTCACTCGCTCCATAAATTTTCTAAAAAATTTATAATTTAAATAAAAATATAAACAGTTAAAAAGTATTACATTATATAATAAACATAGATAAAATAATATATTAATTTATTAAATTTTAAAATTATTCTTTAAATAATAATTAACAAATATTTTAATTTTGAATTTAATAAAATAATATATTCGATATAAATAAAAAATTGTTCAAACTATTAAAACTATATAAATAAAATTAATATACAATATATCAAATAATTAATCTTTATTATTAATCAATTAAATAATAAATTAAAAATAAAAAAGAAATGTTTTCTTAAGATAAACACTTAATTTAAACATTTCTTTTTATCATTTTTAACTGATGACGTTTAATCATTAAACTACGTTTAGCTTGAAAATCTCCAGGATGATTTTTAATATGATACGATAATATTTCTATATTAGCAGTTAATAAATTAAACTGGACTTTATTGGAACCAGTATTAATAAGAGTAGCATCACATTTTTCTAAAATTTTTTTCTTTTGTTCTTTATTCAAAGCCATTTTGCCAAGTTATATCCTTTCAAAAACCCAAAAACCAAATTAAATAAATTAATAAGTTAATATACAATTTGTTTAATAGTTAATTACAATTTTAAAAAATTTTCCACATCTAAAATAAAAATAGTAGCTCCACCAACAGAAACTTCAGAAGGTAAAGAATAATAAGCAGAAAATTCATTTAAAATATCATTAGGTATGATTTGTGTTTTCTGTCTAGAATGGAATTTAATAATTTCTATAGCTTGTTCTACTTTATCCGCTGATAAACCTATAATTAAAGTAACATTTTTTTTGCTCAAAAATCCTCCTTGAGTTGATAATTTTGTGCTAAAAAAGTTATTTTTACTTAAATTATGTTGCACTTCATCAGAATCTTCAGAAGAAACAATAGCTAAAATTAATTTCATTTTTTTATTCATATGCTAACATTATATAATATTTAAATATATAAAAAATATTATTTTATAATAAAAATTTTAAATTATTATAAAAATGGAGGCCCTGAACGGATTCGAACCGATGTTCAAGCTTTTGCAGAGCTATGCCTTACCACTTGGCTACAGGGCCAAATAAAATAATAACAAAAGATTTAAAATATTATTTTCGAATATAATCTAAATAATAAAATTGAAACTTCGTTATATTTATATATAAAATACAAAATAATATAAATTATTATTTTTTGAATTATTAAATTCATTTTAATTTATTATTTTTTCTCTTTATGAAGCAAATATTTTCTTTCAAAAGGACAATATTTATTCAATTCCAAATTTTTAGGATTTTGTTTTTTAATAGAGATAGATTATTTGTGTTTCAATCTCAGGATTTATTTTTCTGATATCTATTACAAACAGCCCCCCTCTAAACCGGACAAGCAAGTTTCCAAGCATCCGGCTTGCCATAATTTATTCTCTTCTGAGGACTAACGTTGTGTCACCACTCGTTAGTTGTTTATTCTTATCATTCTTGAATGCTATTGATCATACTAAACCAGTTGTATACTTTTTTAAATATACTTTTCTTAAATAAAAAATCTACGAAAAAGATAAAAATTAATTCTCATATCTAGAATTTCCTTTTACTTTTCTCCTCATTTATCGCAATGAATACTTTAAATGATCTATTTTTATCTTACATTTTGGATATATTTAATTCTCCGAATTTACCTTAAACTAAGTATTTTTATCATTTTAACAATGAATTATTTTGTTACCTAGTTAGTTTGTTTTAAACAAATATATTCTCATAAGCAGTTCAGGTTTAGATCTTAATTGAACCAAATTTTTATCTAAACAAAAAATAATTGAGTCATTAATAACCTAATCTTTTTATAGATAAAAATTATTTCTAATCATTTTCTGTTATTAGTTAAGGTAGGTTTTATGATTTTTTCCGATTCTCTTAACTTATAACCAAATATATTCTTAGGCATATTCCTTAGCTTTATTTATTGAGATTTAAATTCGTAATACCTCTTTTAAAATTCTTTTTTATTATTTAAAGAATCCTGATAATGACGATGAAATAAAAATTAACAATGTAAAACAAAAACTTTATTCGTTTATGGTCGGAACAATTTTGTCAGTTATAAATCTTGTGCGAGCCATTTCATAACTTGGTTTTTTGATTTTTTTTGGGTTATTTTGTAGTTTATTAAAACCCAATATAATAAAATTATTTGCATAACGAATATACTCAACTCTTAGATTAAGATTTATATTGATTTAACTATCTAATATTATTTGTTTATTGTTAAAATACCTATTGTATTTGTTTCCAATTTCAAGAAAAGAGTTGAGGCAAAACTTAATTTATTTTTTATTATTTTAGCACAAAAACTCTCTCTTATCGACAGCGAATAGTAGTAATCAACATAATCCAATACAATTATAGTTTTTTCGGTTAACCTCGCTTGTCTCGACGAATTGCTTATAGATTGCGATTTAATCGAAAACATGATAAGAGTTGATAAAATTATTCCATATACTGATTTGAGTTTTTGTTTAATACTTCGTTTTTCGGTTTTTTAATAAATAATTTAAAATTATTTTTAAAGATTCGCAACAATTTAATTTCTTAATAACATCGAATAAACAATAAATTACTAACTTCTTTCGCCCTATCAAGGTCATTAACCTTGTTCCAGGGAGGACGATTCTCTTTATCATTCCAGATCAAGTTTTACTCCTCCGACTACTAAGAAGTCGCTTTATCCTTGGGCCTAATGACTTTAAGCTCATTATTAGTTAATTTAATAACTGACCTTTAGGATTCTCCAAGTTACTCTAAATATCTACCTTGATTCCTTAGGCGAGGTAACCATTTTTTATAATGGTAAGATTCCAGGTTTTTTTATTTGATAAACTATCCAATACTAAAAATATATATCGATAGATTCCGGACTACTCGTTTTTAATAGTTTACGAGATAGGTTTACTTCTTACATCTGTTTTCCCTCTTAGGCCATCTCAGGCTTATCCATCGAACCATTCGGTGGCGGCATCTTCTTGACTAACTATTTCATCGCAACCCGCTTTTAAGAACTGCTGTAATTCCTGATGGTTTCCTTTCAAGAACCGTTCTTATCCTTTCAGTGTTTATCGGCACTGGTTATTGGTTAAATAACTCGATATTTAGGCCTCTTTGGCGCCCTTTTTATAAGTATGATAATTTTCTCTGCCACATTTTTGACAAAATAATTTAACTAATTCACTCATTTTTTTAACCTCATTGAATTATTCTAAATAATTAAAATAATAATTTTACAAAAAAATCAAATTATTATAAATTAAAAAAATAGCCATAAAAAACTATTCTTTTAAAATATATAATAAATAAAATTTAAAATGTTTATAAAATATAAATATGATTTAAATTAATATTCAATAATTTTAATTAGATTTTTTTCAAAAACTTCTGGATAAAGATATTTAACTTCTCTCATTTTTTTAAATAAAACGCATACAATTTTATTTTGAATATCAATTCTAGTTACTACGCCTATCTCTTGTTCGCCTGCAACACTAACTTTAGCTCCAATAAAATGGCGATAGGGATTTTTATCTATACAATTCAAAAAATCCACCTCTTTTTACAAAATTTATTTTATTATTATTCAGATAATATTTTTTTAAAATCTCTTTTAACTTTAGTACTCATTTTAAATGTTGGAACTGTTTGAGGAGGTGTAACGCGAATTTCAGATGTAGTAGGTATTTTAAATTTTCTAGATTTACGATATGACATTTTAAAAAAACCTAAATATGGAAGTGTAAATTTTTCTTTTTTATTTAAAGTTTCGCCCATAGTATCATATAAAGATTTAAATACTTTGACAACATCCTTTTTTTTAATATTTGTGTCTTTAGCTACTTTAGAGATCAATTCAGCCTTATTCATTATTTTTTGGCTCCTTTATTAAATTTTTAAATTCATTTTCAAATAAAATAATTACAAGTGAAAAAATAATTTCAACTTCTTATGAAGATTCAAATTTAGATAAAAATAAATTAATGATTTCGAACAAATAATATAAATATATCGAAAAATTAAAATTATATCCAAACATTTGAATCTAGTTTGATTTTAGCATAAAAATAAATTTTATTAACATAAAATCTTTATTTGTGTATAAATTTATTAATAATTGTTTCCAAAAGGCAATTTACAGGTTTTTTTTCTATAACTACCTGATAGGCGCTTTTAATAATGGGTAATTTTAAATTTTTCTCCAACATCAAATGATAAAAAGCTTTTAAATTATTAATACCTTCGATAGTTTGGCAACTATTTAGATAAATTTTTTTTATATCTATTCCCAAACCTATTTGAATACCGGCTCGATAGTTTCGAGAATCTTCATTAAAACTTGTTACTATTAAATCACCTAATCCTGCTACACCTAAAATTGTCTCCAAAGAAAATTGCAAATATTTCATTAATTCATACAATTCTAACATAGCTATACTAAAGAAAGCAGATTTAGCATTATTTTTAAAATTATTCATATCTAAAATACCACTAATCAAAGATAAAACGTTTTTAAAAGCGCTACATATTTCACAACCATAAACATCATTAGAACAAACAATTTTTAAATAATTTGCATTAGCAAAAATATGAGATATAAAATTAGTAAATTTCGAATTTAAAGAAGCAGCTACTAAAAAAGTTAAATAACAATTGATCACTTCTTCAGCATGAGATGGACCCATAATACAACCATAATTTTTAATTTTAAATAAATCTAACTCTTCGTTAATAATTTCTTGAATAGTCTTAGCGCTTGCAACTTCTATTCCTTTAGAAGCGTTAATAAAATTTTTTGATTGTTTTTTTAAAATTGAATTAATTTCGCGCAACAATAATCTTATTTTTTGGGCAGGTATACATAAAATTATTGATTCTGAATATAATAAAGCTTCAGATAAACAAAAAGTAGCTTGAATATTTGGATTTAAATTTTTATCAAAAACAGAATGTTTATGTTTTTTAATACGATTGACATATTCAATATTATTATCACATACTAAAACCAAATTACCGTTATCTGCTAAAACTTGAGCTAAAGTAGTTCCCCAAGCTCCTCCACCTATAATACTAATTTTTTCATTCATAAATTATTACTTTTCTTTTTAAAAATTATTTTAATAGGTAAACCTTGTAATTCTAAATTTAATCTCAATTGATTTTTTAAAAATCTTTCATAAGAAAAATGAATAAATTGAGGATCGTTAACTAAACAAACAAAAGTAGGAGGTTTGTTAAAAATTTGTTTTAAATAATAAAAACGAGCTTTTCCTTGGTTAAATATATGAGGAGGATTCAATTGAATAGCTTTATATAAAATATCATTTAAAATATGATCTGTAAAGATGCGCTTATAATTATCAAAAACTTTATCTAAAATTTTTATAAATTTATCCAAATTATATTTTTGTAAAGCAGAAATATTAACTAAAGGCATAAAATCCAAAAATTTTAATTCATTTCTTAGATTATTTTCAAATGTATTTTGAATTTGATAATTTGTATAAACTAAATCCCATTTATTAGCAATAATAATACAAGGTTTGTTGGCTTTAAAAATCATAGAAGCAATGTTTTTATCTTGATCGCTAATTTTATGACTAACATCTATCATAAAACAAACAATATCACTTTCTAATATAGCCATAGAAGTTCTTAAAAAGCTATATTTTTCTTTACCAATTTGGATTTTCCCTCTTTTTTTTAAACCCGCTGTGTCAATAATGCGATAAAAACATTTTTTATATTGGAACAAATTATTAACTGCATCTGTAGTAGTACCAGGAATATCAGAAACAATCATTCTTTCTTGAGATAATAAAGAATTTGTAAAAGTAGATTTGCCAACATTAGGTTTTCCAATCACACAAAACTTAACTACATCTTCGATTTGAACTTTATTAAAAGTATTTTCTGATGGTCGTTTAGAAACAATAATATCCAAAAGAGTCCCTATACCGATACCATGAAGAACGCTAATACCTACGATTTCATCAAAACCTAAACTATAAAAATTATAAATATCAGATAACAAATTAACATTATCCATTTTATTTGCTGCAACCACTACTTTAGAAATCTTTGAATACAAAATTTTTGCTATTAATAAATCTTCTTGAACTAATCCTTCGCGAATATCTGTTAAAAATATAATAACATCGGCTTCTTGAATAGCTATTTGGGTTTGATATTTAATTTTTTCTTGAAAAGGTAAAGAATCAAAACTAAGACCACCTGTATCAATAATAATAAAATTTTGATTTAACCATTGAGTATCGGCATAAATACGATCTTTAGTAGTTCCAGCGTCATCATCGACTACAGCTAATCTTTGCCTTAAAAGGCGATTAAACAAACTAGATTTACCTACATTAGGACGACCTACAATAGCTACTTTAAACATTTTTAACCAACATTTTCTTTTTAATTAAATCCTCTATCAAATTAACTGTTTTTTTAACAGAAATATTAGTACTATCTATTAAAATAGCATCTACTGCTTGTTTTAAAGGAGCGATAGGACGTTTTTCATCTTTTAAATCTCTTAATCTAATTGTTTCCATAATCTCAGATAAATTTATTGTATCTTGGCCTATCATTTTCAATTCTTTTTGCTTCCGCAAAGCGCGTTGTTCAATACTAGCGGTTAAAAAAATTTTTAAATCAGCATCTGGCATAACAACAGTACCAATATCTCTTCCATCCATAATAATGTAATCATTTTCGCGTATCATTTGATACTGTAATATTAAAATTTTGTTTCTAACAGGTAATAAAGAAGAAATATTAGAAACCTTTTTTTCAATATAACAATCATTTAAATTGACAGAAAAATATTCATTATTTAAATAAAAACCATTATTTGTTAACATAATATTTAGATTTTTTAACAATTGTTCTAATTTAGTAATATCTAAATCATTATTATATCTTATTTCATTTTTTAATATATAAAAAGTAATTAAACGAAATAATAATCCGGTATTTAAATAAAACCATTTTAATTTATTAGCTAATAATCGACTAACAGTACTTTTACCAGCTCCAGCTGGACCATCAATAGCTACTTTAAAATTCATATTAATACAAGACACTCCTTAATATGGATAATATTTTCTTATTAAATAAAAAATTTTTTTCTAATTTATGTAATTTTATTTCTCATTATAACGAGATACATAACAATTATTAGAAGTATTAATAACAATTTTTTCTCCTGTTTCAATAAAAATAGGAACTTTTATAATTAAACCCGTTTCCAAAATAGCGTCTTTATAAGCAGTATTACTTTTACGATTATTTTCCCCAAAAATAGAATCTGTTTGGTCAACTTTTAAAACTATTTTATCTGGTAAAATAGTGCCTAAAATATTATTTTGATCACAAAAAAGAAATTCCACAATAATACCTTCAGCTAAATATTTTTTAATACTTTGTACATCTGATTCAGCGATTTCAATTTGTTCATAAGTATGTTCGTTTAAAAAAACATATATTCCGTTCTGTATATAAGAAAATTTTAATTTAACTTTATTTACTAAAGCTGTTTCAATTTTAATACCCGAATTAAAAGTATATTCTATAATACCGCCTGTTTTTAAATTTTTTAATTTACTTCTGACAAAAGCAGAACCCTTACCAGGTTTAACATGCAAAAAATCAATTATTTGATAAATATTATTTTTTAATTTAATAGTCATTCCTGTTTTAAAATCGTTTGTGTTAATCATTTAATTTACCTTTTTTTCAAAAATTTTTTAATTATATCAATAGCTTTAGTTTCTAGTTCAGGATCTAAAGATTCTAGTTGTACTAAAGATAACATTTGATTCATAAACCAAGTTTTTTGTCTTTTAGCATATTTAAGAGTTTTAGTAATAATCAAATCATAAGCTTGTTGAAAAGAAATTTTTTGTTCTAAAAATTCTTTCATTTCTCGATAACCAATTATATTAAAATTAGCATTAGGATATTTATTTATTAAATATTGAACTTCTCCAATAAATCCTTGTTTTAACATTTGATCTAACCTTAAAATAATACGTTGTTTTAAAAATTGAGGATCTATATTCAAATAAATAGTCAAAATATTAAATAAAGGTTTATTAGAACCATTTTTTTGAGATCTTAAACTATTACAAAGAGCTTGACGATAAGCACTAATAACTCGACGAGGATTTTTTATATCTATAACTAAATTTGGATCTTTCTTAAAAATGACTTTTAACATATATTCTAAATTTACATTTTGATAAGATTTATTTTCATAATCTTTCGAAATAAATAATTCATAATCAAACAAAGCCGCTTTAATATAAAGGCCACTCCCTCCTACAACAAAAGGTACTTTAATATTAAAAATTATATTTCTTGCATCTCTTTGAAAATCAAAAATATTATATTTCTCGCCAGGATTAACAATATCTAACAAATGATGAG
This sequence comes from Candidatus Phytoplasma fabacearum, assembly GCF_030586805.1. Classification (GTDB taxonomy): domain Bacteria; phylum Bacillota_I; class Bacilli_A; order Acholeplasmatales; family Acholeplasmataceae; genus Phytoplasma; species Phytoplasma fabacearum. Next base: position 65,326 of record NZ_JAOSIM010000001.1, on the reverse strand, counting down.
GTATATGAGTGTCTTGAAGTGAAATTTTAGATGAACCAATATTAAATTCTTTATAAATTTGAACTGCATCAGCATTAATTATTTCTCCACGAAAGAAATTAGCTAATTTCAAAGAAAGAGAAGTTTTTCCTGAAGCAGTTGGACCAACAATAACTATAATTTTTTTTTGAATTTTATTATTCATGATACTTAATTTTCATAATTTTTTGTTTTTTACCCAAAGTTAAAACAACTCCGTTTAATTGTCTTTTTCCTTGAGCAATTTTGTGTTTTAATTTATTATTATTTAAAAAATTATTAATAATAATATTTTTATCTTGACCTATTATACCATCTAAAGGTCCTGTCATACCTACATCAGAAATATAAAGAGTTTTGTTAGGCAAAATTCTTTCATCATTAGTCTGAACATGAGTATGAGTTCCTACGATAGCATTAATTCTTCCATCAAAATAATTTGCTAAAGCTAATTTTTCACTAGTTGCCTGAGCATGAAAATCTAAGAAAGCATAATGATATTGATTTTTATAAACTTTTAAAACATTTTCTATTTTTTTAAAAGGGCAAGATAAAAATTTATTATTCATAAAAACTCTGCCTAAAGCATTCATAATTAAAAGTTTTTTATCTTTATATTTAATAATTTTATGACCATAACCGATACGTAAACTATCATCATTTAACGGCCTTATAATATTAGTATTTTCTATAAATGATTTTAAATCATGATGTTTCCAAGTATGATTACCCATAGTAATCATATTAACACCTGAAATTTTTAAATTATAAAAACTTTTAAAATCTAATCCTTGTCCTTCTGCGGCATTTTCAGCATTCGCGATAACAATATTAATTTTATAATGTTGTTTCAAAAAATTAATTTTTTCGATTAAATAATTAATACCTATCGAACCGCAAATATCTCCGATAAAAAGAATATTCATAATGATACTACCTTTGTATTAAAATTAACTAATGCTTAAATTTGAAATTTCGGTTAAACGAACTTCTCTAATAACAGTTATTTTAATACTACCATTATATCTAATATTTTTCATAATTTGATCTTTAATTGTTTGAACTACTGTAAAAATAGCTAAATCATCAATTTGTTTGGGATCCACGATAACTCTAATTTCTCTTCCAGATTTAATAGCATAAGATTTTTCTACACCAGGAATTTTATTAGCAATTTCTTCTAATTGAGTAATTCTTTTAATGTAATTATCTAAAGAATCGCGACGAGCTCCAGGCCTAGAAGCGCTAATAGCATCAGCGATAGCAACTAAAACAGAAATGATACTACTAGGTTCTTGATCTTCATGATGAGATGCTACAGCATCTATTACTTCTAAAGGTTCTTTATATTTCATAACAATATCTAAACCTATTTTAACATGACTGCCTTCTAACTGATAATCTAAAGATTTTCCAATATCATGTAATAATCCTGCACGACGAGCTAATACTTCATTTTCTCCTATTTCTGCAGCTAATTTACCCGCTAAAAAAGATACTTCTAAAGAATGTTTTAACACATTTTGCCCATGGCTAGTACGAAAATGCAAAGAACCTAATAATTTTATTAATTCTTCATTTAAAAAACCTATTTTAGCTTCTAAAATAGCTTCTTCACCTATATCTTGAATAAAATTATCGAGTTCATCTTGGACTTTAGTAAACGTTTGCTCTATACTAACAGGTGTAATACGTCCGTCTAAAATTAAATATTCTAAAGTACGACGGGCTATTTCTCGCCTTTTAGAATCAAAAGAACTTAATATAACAGTATTCGGTATATCATCTATAATTAAATCTACGCCTGTTATAATTTGAAAAGTTCGAATATTTCTTCCTTCTTTGCCAATAATTCTCCCCTTTAATTCATTATTATCTAAATAAACTATATCCACATTATTTTCGGAAGAGATTTTACGAGATAATTGTTGCATAGTCGAAACTAACAAAACATTAGCTTTTTTTTTAACTTGAAATTTATATTCTTCTTCTTGAGATTTAATATAACTCATAATTTCTTCTTGAGAATTTTTACGAATTTCTTCCATAATAATTTTTTTAGCTTGTTCTTTAGTTAAAGAAGCAATATTTTCTAATCTATTTTGTTGTTTTATAATAAGATTTTGAACTTTATTTTGCATTTGTTCAATTTGTTCTTGAGAAATATTAATTTTTTGTTCTTTCATGTACAATAATTCTTCTTTATCATTTAAATATCTAGTTCGTGAATTTAACAATTCTTCTTTATGAATAATTTGTTCTTCTAAATTAACAATTATTCTTCTTCTCAAATTCAAATCTTCTTCAACTTCTTTTTTTAAAATATGGATTTCTTGTTTAGCTTTTGAGATCATTTCTTGAGCTATTATTTGAGCACTAGAAATTTTTTCTTGAGCATTTTTTTTCGTTGTTTGTATAATTTTTTTAATTTTTTGTTGATAATAAAAAATTAAATAATACAAAAATCCTAAAATAACAATAATTAAGGGCAAGTAAATAAACAAAGCAAGGAACCATTTTGTTGATGTTCCTAACATAATAATAAATTTATGCCTTCCATTTTAATTGTTTTTTTAAATATTATTTAAAAATTAATTAATTATAAATATAATGTCAAAAAACAAAATAATTTATAATTAAAATATATTTTTTAATACTTTAAAATTAATAATTTATTAATTTTTTTAAAAAACAAAAAAAATAAACAAATTAATTAAAAATTAATTTGCTTATTATAACGATAATTTATAAAAAACTACATTTAATTATTAAAATAATCTATCAAAAATACTCAAAAATACAAATATATAATATCTATATAAATTATTTGATTTTTATAATTTAAATAAATGAGTTTTTAATTGATAATAGTTAAAATATTTATATATTTTAATTTAAAAAGCAACTTTTAATTTTATTTACTTAAAAATAAATTTTATTTAACATTGTCAAAAACTATCTGAAAGCGAAAACAATTTTAGAAAAACATACACGTATTAAACCAAATGAAGTAACAAACAAAGATTTAAAACTACGAGGTAATATTTGTTTGGAAGATGAAATTTTTTTAATAGTTTTTATATCATTATTTGAAGGTTGTTTTTCTAAGATATTTAGATGATTATTTGAAGGTTTTTTTTCAAAAACATTTTTAATTTGATCTAAATCTTTATCCAATAAATTATCAGAAAGTACAGAAAGTTGTTCATTCTCTTCATAGTCAGAATTTATTGATTGTAATGAATTTTCTTTCGGCATTATAGAAGATATTGGATCGTAAAAAGGATGTTTTGCGGATTCTAAAAAGTTATCGCCATATTTTTGCAATGTTTTTAAGGCTTTGTTCCTGATTTACGATACTTTGGTGAATTAAAAGATCTATCCTCTTCTTGAAGTATTCTGTTTGAGCCTGTTTGTTTGTGTCCTTGAGTAGTTGAAGTTAAATCTGATACTGTTCTATTTAAATCTCCTGTGGTAAAAGATTGGCCAAGATTTTTTTTACCTGCTTTTTCTTCTGCCTTATTTCCTGATGGTGAGATAGAAGATGGTTCAGGGGTTTTTTTACCTGCTTTTTCTTCTGCCTTATTTCCTGATGGTGAGATAGAAGATGGTTCAGGGGTTTTTTTACCTGCTTTTTCTTCTGCCTTATTTCCTGATGGTGAGATAGAAGATGGTTCAGGGGTTTTTTTACCTGCTTTTTCTTCTGCCTTATTTCCTGATGGTGAGATAGAAGATTGGCCATTATTCTTGTCATTTGTTGGAGTATTGCTTAAAATTTCAGATACACTTTGTTTGAGATTTTTAAATTTATCTGTATTCTCGCTAAACCAATTAATTGCACTTTCTGCTGTATCAAAAATTTTTTGTTCTTTTGATGAAGGAGGAGTCGGAGAATTAACAGATCGTTCATGAATAGAATCAGAACCAGATAATACTGAAGATGAAGAAACATATTCTGAATCATCATCACTAGAATCATAACCAGATAATACTGAAGATGAAGAAATATATTCTAAATCATCATCACTAACGCCATATTCATCTTGTTCATGTGAATAGAAATAACATAATGCAATTTTATAAATATTTAGATAAAAAAATTATGTTAAACCCTCACCCAAACCGCACGGGCATATTCCTATGCATACGGCTTTCCGAGTTGAAGTATACAAAAAATAATATGTATATTTAACTCTGTTTTTCTTCCCCTTGTGTAACAGGTATTACCTGCGCCTTGGTAGGACATGACCCCTACGAGTACTATAAAACTCTGTAAGCATTTATAAAATATCTAAGATGGATAAAATGATTGGGCATAAATGCTCAAATCTAAATCAATAAATACCTTATTAAAAAAAGATATTTGCAAAATCTTTATTAATTTTTATAAGAAGCTTATCCAAGGTAGCTGTTTAATCATTGGTAAATGTTAAAGATCGCATGGCTTATTTAAAATAAATCACTTCATTATTATGAAAATATATGAAAACGTCAAAAATATGTGTCCAAAACAAACAATATTTTTTAGGATAGAACTTAATTGTAAGATAAAGAAAATACAATTAATGCGTTTAATATGTTATTGAAAAGAAAATCAATTGATTCATGAATTTTTTTAATAAAATATTTTTATTCACAAATAAACATATTTTGTTTGATTTATTTCATTTGTAGCTTTAATTTGAGAAAATTTCATGCTTATTTTAACTTCGCCTCGCAAATTTTTTTTGAACAATATTAAAATTCAAAACAATTATGCTTTTTGAATATGCTATTTTCCCTTATAAATTTTCATTCTCAGGTAAATTCAACGGCTTAGCATGCTATCCCTATGCTAGGAGGACCATATAATCTCCTAAATTAAACGCCCGAACTTGCGCACCTTATCCTGTGATTGTGTTAAAATAGATTCATTATCTAATGAATCAATGTCGTCTGAATTTTCAAAAACACCAGCACAAAACATTATTAAAGGGACTACTAAAACAGAAAATATCAAAAAAGATAAACCTATAAACTTTTTATTAAAATTTAATGGTTTGTTCAAATATAGTTTACTCCCTTATTTATTCATTAATTTTTTACAACACTTAATACACTAAATAAACTTATTATAATAAAATTAAATTTTTATATTATTTAAAATTTTATTTCGTAAATTTTCAAGTTTTTTAAATTTTTTTTTCATTTTTTCAAATTCTTAATTTTGATAAAGTATAATTTTTTTTAATTTAAATTTTGGGTATTCTATCTATAAATTATTCACAAAACAAATTACCCACTTATATTATACCTCAAATAACTCCAAAAATAAAATTGAAAAAAATCTGAAATTATATTATATATTTATTTCTCAACTAAATAAATATTTATTTAAATTGACTATTATATAGATTATAATAAAAACCTTGTTTAGACAATAATTCTTTATGACTGCCTTTTTCAACTAATAAACCATTTTGTAAAACCAAAATAATATCTGCATTTACAATAGTAGATAAACGATGAGCAATCACAAAAGAAGTTTTATCTTTTAATAATTTTTGCATAGATTGTTGAAAAATAATTTCTATTTGAGTATCAACAGAAGCAGTAGCTTCATCCAAAATAACTATAGAAGGGTTATTTAAAAAAGTTCTGGCAATAGTGATTAATTGTTTTTCTCCTTGGGAAATATTATCTAATTCTTCATTAATAATAGTATTATAACCATTTTGTTTAGTCATAATAAAATCATGCACATTAACCTGTTTAGCAGCTTGAATAACTTGTTCTTCTGTAGCAGTAAAATTGCCATAACGAATATTATCCATAATAGTACCATGAAATAACCAAGAATCTTGAACAACTATACCAATCATTTTACGTAAAGCACTCTTTTGAATAGTAGAAATATCCACTCCATCAATTGTAATTGTACCTGCACTAACATCGTAAAAGCGAACTAACAAATTCACTAAACTAGTTTTTCCTGAGCCTGTTGGACCTACAATAGCTACCATTTTATGTTTGTTAATCTCGAAACTAATATCACGAAGAATAGGTTGATCGGGTTGATATTGAAAAGTTACATGCGAAAATTTAATATAACCTTGAACAGAAGAAGGAATAATTAAATTATTTTTGATATCTAATTCTTCATTTTCTGCTAAAAAATTAAAAACACGATTTGCAGCAGAAGAAGTGGATTGTAAAATAACAAACATCTGACTCAAATCTCTTAATGGATTTCCTAAACGCCAAATATATTTTATAAAAGATTGAAAAAGCCCTAATTGAATAGTTCCAAAACCTAATTTAAATAATAAATATGGCATTTCCGCATCTTGATAATTTAATAAAAAATAACCTAATATTACAATTAAAGTCATCACAATATAAGTGAAACTATTAATAATAGGCATAACTAATCCGGATATCCAATTAGATTTAAAAATAGTAGAAGCTAATTGTTTATTTAAATTTTGAAAATCACTAATATTATTTAATTGTTGATTATATAAAATAATTTCTTTATGTCCAGTGTATTTTTCTTGTAAAAAACCTAAATATTCACCTGTTTTTTCGAATCTTTGGATAAAAACTGATCGCGCTTTTTTGTTAATCAACCAAATAACAAATAAAGAACTCGGTATCATTAAACAAATTAATACAGCAAATCTTAAATTTGCCCAAAACATAATAAAAATAATCATTATAATGCTAAAACAAGAAAGCACAAAAGCTACACAGGATTGTTGTAAACCGTTCGAAACTGTTTCTAAATCATTTATAACAATACTCATGATATTGCCTATAGTATTATTTTCAAAATATGATATAGGTAATCTTAACATTTTTTGATAAACACGTTGTCTAATATTTTGAATAGATTTATGAATAATAACAATTATCAATTTGTTATAAATAAATCTAGCAACAATACATAAAAGATATAAAAATAAATTAATAAATAATAAAAGAATAATATAACTCATATATTCAGATATAATTCGAAAACTACTTAACACTTTTGTTCGTAGAAAATTAAGAATAATATTGTCTGAATAAATTATTTTGGAATTATTATTAAAATTATTTTGAATAAAATTAATAATAATATTACCTTCGAAAATAACAATAAAAGCATCTATAGCAGCTACTACAAAAATTAAAAAAATGCTAACCAAAATTTCTTTACGAAAAGGTTTTAAAAAATAAAATATTTTTTTCAATTTAGAACCTCTTTTATTTTTTGCGAAAAAGCAATATTTTTATAAATTTGACATCTATTCATTAATTCCTCATGCTTACCGACATCAATAATTTTACCATTGTCTAAAACAATAATCTTATCAGCATTTAAAATAGTACTTAATCTTTGTGCTACTATAATAATAATAGAATCTTTTCGTAAATAACTTAAATTTGTACGAATAGTTAAATCAGTTTGATAATCTAAAGCGGAAAAAGAATCATCAAAAATATAAATATCAGGTTTTTTTAATAAAACTTTGTTTATAGCTAATCTTTGTTTTTGTCCTCCAGAAAAATTAGAACCTAATTCACTAACTGGTTCTTGTAATTTACCTTTAGTTTTGTTAATAAAATCATAAGATTGAGCTTTTTTAGCACATTCCCAAATTTCTTCAGAATCTGCATTAGATTTTCCAAAAGATAAATTACTTAAAATTGTACCTTTAAATAAAATATTTTTTTGAGAAACTACACCAATTTTATCTCTTAAAGAAGTTAAGTTATATAATTTAATATCTACTCCATTAATTAACAGACACCCTTTTATCGGATCTATTAATCTAGGAATTAAATTAATTAAAGTACTTTTTCCAGAACCTGTAGAACCAACTACAGCAATTAATTCCGAAGTTTTAACTTTAAAATTAATATCTGATAAAATAAGTTTATCACTATTAGAATACTGAAAATAAACATCTTTAAACTCTAAACTTGTAATAGGTTTAGATAAAATTAAATTATATTTTAAATTATTTTTAATCGAAGGTTTAGTATTTAATAAATATTCTATTTTACGCAAAGAAACTAAAGCTTTAGGAAACATTGTAAACAATAATAAAAAATTCAAAATAGAATAAAGTATATGATATTGCAAATTAATACAATTATATAAACCACCTAAATGAAAATCAGTTGGTTTTCCTACTTTTAAAACATAAGCGCCAAAACCAGTAGTAAAAATAATAGAAATATTCAATAATAAATAAAATAAAGGTTCCATTGAAAAAATCGAATTAAACAAATGAATATTTAAAAAAGCATATTGAGAATTGATTTTATCAAATTGAGAACATTCGTAACTTTCTGTATTTAAACTTTTAATAACTTTAATACCAGTTAAATTTTCACGAACTTTAGAATTTATTTTTTCTAAAACTTTTTGTTTTTGTGTAGATAATAAATAATTTTTAAAAATAATAAAAACAAAAATGATAACTAATAAAGGTATAATAGCTAAAACGATATAAGAAAAAACTATGTAAATTCGATAAATTAAAATTAAACTAATTATTAACATAATAGGAGCTACAATTAAAGCTCTATAAAGACTAGACATAAAATTAACAATTTGACCAACACAAGTGATACTACAATTCATCAAAAAAGGAACACCAAGATTTTTCATTTCTAAAATTGAAAAAGTTTGAATTTTTGCAAAAATATCTTTATTTAAATCCTCAAAAATTAAAGATGATGTTTTAGCAGAACAAAAATTAATAATTAAATTACCCACAATAGCACATAAAACCAATAATAACAAAGCTAAAGTAACAAATAAAAAATTGTGAGAAGGAACGGGATTATCAATAACATAACGACCTATAATCAAAGGAATACCGATTTCACCGCTTGCTATAAATAAAACTGCCAAAATATTTAAAAACAATATAATTTTATAACGCATAATATATTTAAAAATTAATTTCATAAAACTGATTTTATACCTTCTTAATTAAATAAAAATCAAAAAAATTAAATTTTTACTAATCTTTATTCGTTTTTGAAATATCAATAGAAATTCTAACATTTTTTTAATATTTTTTATATAAAAAAAAATTAATTCATATTACAAAAAAACAAATAAGTTTTCTTGATTTAATGAATTAATTTTTAAAAAGATATAAAACAATTTATTTAAATATTAAAGTACATCATTATTCATATTATCAATATTTGAATAATTTTTTTCTAATACTTCTTCTACCACAGCAGCGCCAGTAGTTACCATTACAGATGCAATAGAGGCTGCATTTAAAACAGCTTGTCTAGTTACCGCTGTAGGATCCATAATACCATCTTTAACTAAATCAACAAATTGACCAGTTTCAGCATTAAAACCAAAATTTTCTTTTTGTTCTAATTGTTTTTGAATAATCATAGAAGCATCAAAACCTGCATTAGTTGCAATTTGTTTAGTAGGTTCTAATAAACTTTCTAAAACAATACTATAACCTTTACGAACGCTTTCATTTGTAGAATTTAATTCGCTTGATGCAGTTTTATAAATTTCTACCAATGCTTTTCCTCCGCCAGGAACAATACCTTGTTCAATAGCAGCTTTGGTTGCATTTAAAGCGTCTTCAATACGTAATTTTTTTTCTTTTAATTCTGTTTCAGTAGTAGCTCCTACATGAATAATACCGATACCACCAGTTAATTTAGCTAATCTATTAGTTAAATTATTTAAATCATGTTGATTAAAATCTTTCATATTTTTCATATTAGAAATCTGAGATTGAATTTCTTGAATACGCGTTTCTAAAGCAGAAGTTTTATTATCCACTACCAAAGTAGTACTACTTTTTTTAATAATAACTTTATTTACTTTACCTAAAAATTTTTCATCTACATCTTTTAACTTCATATTTAAATCTTTAGAAATAAAAGTAGCTTGAGTTAAAATAGCCATATCTTGAAGTAATTCTTTTTGATGATCACCGAAGCTTGGAGCTTCAACTGCTACTGCATTTAAATAATTTCCTTTTTTATTAGCTACTAAAATACTTACCATTTCATTATCAAAAGATTCAGCAATAATTAACAAAGGAACTCTATTACTTAATGAATATTCCAAAATACGATTAATTTCGAATATACTATTAATCTTATGATCAGTAATTAAAATAGCAGCTTGTTCTAATTCTATTAGAGAATCTTGTTTATTTACCACAAAATAAGGAGAAACATAACCTTTTTCGAATTGCATACCTTCAACAACATCTAATACAGTTTCAAAACTTTTAGATTCATCTACATTAACAACTCCTGTTTTACCTACTTTTTCAATAGCAGCAGCTACAATTTTCCCTGTTTCTGAACTACCAGATGAAATAGTAGCAACATTTTCGATTTCTTCTTGAGTATTAACAGAACGAGATTTAGATAAAAGTTGTTGAGCTACTACACGAGATGCTTCCAAAATACCTTGTTTTAAAAGAACACCTTTAAAACCACCAGTATCAAGAGCTTCAAAACCTTTACGAATCATACTCTGACCTAATAAAACAGCTGTAGTTGTGCCATCTCCTGAAGCATCGTTAGTGCGAGTAGCTATTTCGCATATAGCTTTAGCGCCAGCATTATGGTAAGCATCTTTAAAACTAATTTCTTTTGTAATAGTAACACCATCGTTAATAATTAAAGGACTACCATATTTCTGTTCTAATAAAACATTTTGGCCTTTAGGACCTAAAGTTATTTTAACTGTATTAGCTAATAAATCTATACCTTTTAAAATTTTTTTTCTTGCTATTTCGCCATAAACAATTTGTTTTGCCATATAATATTTCAATACTCCTTTTTTTATCCGAACAATATATAATTCAAGTTTTTAAATATAATTAAATCTTGATATAAAATTTTGTTTCAATATCAAAATTTTTTTTATTGATATCTATTATCAATAGCCCTCACCCAAACCAAACGAAAAAGTTTGCTTAAGACTCTTTTGGTGTACCAATTTTAGCAATAATATTTTCTGATTTAACAATTAAATACTCTTCTTCTTGTAATTGTAATTTTTCTCCAGAATAATTCTTATAAACCACTAAATCATCAATTTTTAAATTAGTTACTTGTGGTCCACAACTAACTATAATTCCTAAAGATTCTTCTTTACGAGGACTAGTACTAACAATAAGTCCTGACGAAGTACGTTCATCTTGGAATTTTGGTTTTAAAACAACATAATCATTTAAAGGTTGAATTAAAAAATTTGTCATAAATTTCTCCTTTTTTATTATAAAATAATCAAATTTAATTTTTTTTTATATATCGAGAATAAGTTAAAGATTTTATAAACAATAATATTTATTTATAATGTTTTATAAAATAAATTTTCAGAATCAACTGATTTCTCCAAAAATCCAATAAACAAGTATAAATAACTATTTATATTATAAAACCTTAATAATCAATTGTATCTAAAAATAATTAGAACTTTCAATTGGTAAACTAAATATATTTTTTTAAATTAGTTTATCCAATATTTTAATATTTTTACAAAAAATTTAACTTCGAAAAAATATAAATACATTCATAATGCTAATATTGTTTATTAAATTTCATTTTAATTACTGAAATTATAATTATATAAGAAAATTTACTGAAAATACCTATTTTTTCAATAACAAAAAACTCTAAATATTAAAAATTTAATTTAAATCTTTAAAAATAAAATTTTTAATCGTTTTTTATCTAAATTAAAGGTTTTGATCTTTTATTAAATATTATTATTATCACCAAAATTTGTTTAGAAAATAACAAATAATGTATATTTTGTGAGTAATAACTTAACAATAATAATTATAATAAATTTTCATGAAATTAAATCATTAATAATAAACAAATAACAAGATAATAAATAATATAACTTATTTTACCCTGTAAAGATTTTTATTATTCATTCCGAGAAGAAGATCTTAATTATTTCCAATTAAGCTTTAATCCTCCAAATACTACAAAGTAAATTTACCCTTTAAATAAAAATATTTTTATTTCCTCGGTTATTTATTTAGGATTATTCAAGTTACTCCAAATATAGAATTTAATTCCTGAAAATAATTGACTGTTATAAAAACAGTAAAATTACAGATCTTCTTAATTGACAAACTATCCAATGAGTTTAATCTATATCGAATAGCTTCTGGACTGATAAAACGTATTAATATTTTAACAAGATAAGTTTATTTAATATAAAAAACTCTAACGTTACCTTCTGAGATCCTCTAGTAATTATCATTAGAAATATTTCAAGTAGTAACTAATTGTTTTATCACGAATTCCATTGAACCATTATATAATGCCTCATAATTTCCTTTTTAAGAACCTTAATTAACATTTTTGTGTTCATCAATACTAGTGATTGATTAAATAATTTTTGATATTTAATTCTCTTTCACTTACAGTACGAGTTAATTATAATTCAATTTATAATATTTTTTCAATATCAATTATAAACAAAAACAACAATTACATTTTGTTTTTAATTAAATTAAAAAACATTTCTAAAAACTCTTTCATAGACATATTAAATTTTTCAAGTTTATTATATTGACGAACATGCAAAGTATTATTTTGAATTTCACGTTCACCAATAATAATCTGAAAAGGGATTTTCTCTCGATAAGCAGAACGAATTTTATAATTAAATGTATATTCTTTATCATTTAATTCTGCTCTTATATGATTTCTTAACATTTCCTTCTGCAAATTTTTAACATAATAAAGGTGCGATTCGTTATTAACTGGAATAATAATAACTTGTACAGGTGCAATCCATAAAGGAAAAAAACCTTTATATTGTTCTATTAAATAAGCAGTAAATCTTTCTATAGTGGATGTAATAGCTCTATGAATAACTACAGGAGTTTTAGTTTGATTATTACAATCTATATAAGATAAATTAAATCGCTTAGGTAATAAAAAATCTAATTGAATAGTAGATAAAGTAACTTCATGGTTTAAAGCTGTTAATACCTGTACATCAATTTTAGGACCATAAAAAGCAGCATCTCCCATTTTTTCTTTATAATTGAGACCTAATTCATTTAAAATATCTCTTAAAATATTTTCGGAATTTAACCACATATTCGGATCATCAAAATATTTATTTTTCTTAGAAGGATCATGAGTACTTAAATTAAAATAATAATCTTGGATATGAAAATCTTGATAAACTTCTTTAATTAAATTAATAATTTCAACAAATTCTTGTTTAATCTGTTCAGATGTAATAAAAATATGAGCATCATTTAAAGACATAGCTCGAACTCTTTGCAATCCTGAAACAGCTCCAGAAGGTTCATAACGATGTAAAAGACCTAATTCAGCTATTTTTATAGGCAAATCTTTATAACTATGCATTTTTTGACGAAAAATCTCCATATGATGAGGACAATTCATAGGTCGTAAAATTAATTGTTCACCATCTGGCAATTGCATAATCGGAAACATATCTTCGTTGTATAATTTCAAATGACCAGACGTTTTATATAAAGAAATATTAGCTACAACCGGAGTATAAACATGTTGGTAACCATATGATATTTCTTTATCAATAATATATCTTTCAATAATACGACGAATAGTTGCGCCTTTAGATAACCAAAAAGGCAAACCAGTTCCCACAACTGACGAAAACATAAAAAAATTTTGTTCTTTATTGATAAATTTATGATCTCGTTTTTTTCTTTCGTCTAAAACTTTTAAATAATTAGCTAAATCGCGTTTTCGAAAAAAAGCTACTCCATAAATACGAGTTAAAACCTTATTTTGTTTATTTCCTTGCCAATAAACTCCAGATGTTTTTAAAATTTTAAAATAACGATTAATATTAATATTAGGTAAATATTGATCTTCTGTACAAAAATCCAAAAAATTACCTCGTCGATATAAAAATAATTTTTGCGAAGGATTAATGTTTTTCAAATAATCTATTTTATAAGGATTAAATTTAAAAAAATTTCGAATTTCAGAAACAGATAATTCTGTTTCAGTAACAGGTAAATTTTCTTGAATAATATCAATCATAGTTTTTTCAATAAAACCAAAATCTTGCTCTGAAATTATATTATTAACCGGATCAATATCATAATAAAAACCTTCTTGATTTATAGAATTATTAACTAATAATGAATTAGGATAAATACGACAAATAGCCTTAGCCATAATCAAAGCAGTATTATTATTTAAAATAGACCAAGCTATACTATCGGATATTGTAATAATATTTAATAAACCATCTTCGGTTAAAGATTTATCTAAATTCACTAATTTATTATTAAAATAAGCTGCTATTGGTAATTTTTCAGAATTATTTAAAAATTCCAAATTTTCAGAAGCAATAATTTTACTAACAGTAATGTTATTGGGAAATCTTTTTTTTTGATTATTTTGTTGATATTCAATTTCAATCATATAATAATCCTATCCTTTAAAAAATTTAATTATTTTGCAAAATTATGCCAATAATTAATTTAAATTTATTAATAAAAACAAAAATATTGTTAATCTTCAAAAAATTAAATAACAAAAATAATAAATATTATTTGCCTAAACAAAATTTTGAAAATAATTCATTAATCAAATTTTTTTGCAAATTACTACCCAAAATATTTTCTAAAGATTGATAAGCTTCTTTAAAATGAATAACATGTATATCTATAGGCATATTTCTTTTTATATCTGTTAAAACATTTTTTAAAGATATAATAGCTTTTTTCAGTTGATTTACTTGTCTAAGATTGAATAAATAATCAAAATTTCGTTCTTGAATATCTTGTAAATTAAATCTTTTTATAATTTTTTGTTTTAAATTTTCTATTCCTTCTTGTGTATGATTAGAAATAAAAATAATCTGTGAATATGGATAGATTATTTGCGTTTTATTAATAGGATTTGTTTTTCTATTAACTATTACAAATAGCCCCCATCCAAACCGGACAAGCAAGTTTCCCAGCATCCGGCTTTCCATAATTTATCAATAAACAATAAATTACTGACTTCTTTCGCCCTATCAAGGTCGTTAACCTTGTTCCAGGGAGGACGATTCTCTTTATCATTCCAGATCAAGTTTTACTCCTCCGACTACTAAGAAGTCGCTTTATCCTTGGGCCTAATGACTTTAAACTCATTATTAGTTAATTTAATAACTGACCTTTAGGATTCTCCAAGTTACGCTAAATATCTACCTTGATTCCTTAGGTGAAGTAACCATTTTGTTAATGGTGAGATTCCAGGTTTGTTAATTGATAAACTATTCAATACTTAAAATATATATTAATAGACTCTGGACTGCTCGCTTATAGTAGTTTACGAAACAAGCTTCTGAATTGCATCTTCTTATCTTCTTAGGCCATTACAGGCTTATCCTTAGAACCATTTGGTGGCGGTATCTTCTTGACTAACTACTTCGTCGCAACCCGCTTTTAAGAACTGCTGTAATTCTTGAGAGTTTCCATTCAAGAACCGTTCTTAGCCTTACAGTGTTTATCGCACTGGTGATTGGTAAAATCACACGATATTTAGGCCTCTTTGGCGCCCTTTTAATTCAGATGATAATTCAATTTTAATCGGCAAATCAGATTTACTACCTATAATAATTCTATTTTTATTTTTAGTCATTTCTAATAACATTAAATCCTCAGATTCTAAAATATTATGAGTATCCAATAATAATAAAATTAATTCAGATTCATTTATAAATTTTTTAGAAATATTAACTCCTAAATTCTCTAAATAATCATCAGTATTACGGACGCCTGCTGTATCAATTAAACGCAAATTAATACCATTAATAGTCACATAAACATCTAAAAAATCTCTAGTAGTTCCTGGAATATCAGATACAATCGCTCTTTCTTCCCCTAAAAAATTATTTAGAAGACTAGATTTTCCTACATTAGGTTTACCTAAAATTAAAGTTTTAATTCCTTCTTTAATGAAACGCGTTTTATAAGAATTATCTAAAATATTTTGCAATTTATGAATTAAAAATTCAGTTTGGGGAACAATAAAATTATTAGTAACAGTTGGTATATCATAATATATGGATAGATTATTTGCGTTTCAATAACAATTATTTGTCATTCAGTTACAGTTATCTATTACAAATAGCCCCCATCTAAACCGGACAAGCAAGTTTCCCAGCATCCGGCTTGCCATAATTTATCCTTTTTATCGGACTAACTTTGTGTTGCCACTGGTTAGTTATTTATTCTTATCGTTCTTTTTAAAGAGTTAATATTTGTCCAATAACCTTTGGAATTGATTAGGCTTTGATAGTAAAAATCTCTAAAAGTCATGATTTTTTACTAATAACCGTTAACATATTTCGCGGTGACATTAATCAATCTTCTTGAAATAAATACCATTAATCTTCTATTTATATCATTCCAATAAATTTGTTGGCCCTAATTTAATTGAATATTTAATAATTATTTATCATATTACTAATCACTAATTATAAACTCTGTAATATCTTAGTTATTTAAAAAGAACGATTTTGAATTGATATTCAATTGTTACACAAGTTTAATGTCTTGATTATAAACAATTTTTAGTATATCAAACTATTCTCGCTTGATGTCACTGAATAAACAATAAATTACTGACTTCTTTCGCCCTATCAAGGTCGTTAACCTTGTTCCAGGGAGGACGATTCTCTTTATCATTCCAGATCAAGTTTTACTCCTCCGACTACTAAGAAGTCGCTTTATCCTTGGGCCTAATGACTTTAAACTCATTATTAGTTAATTTAATAACTGACCTTTAGGATTCTCCCAGTTACTCTAAATATCAACCTTGATTCCTTAGGCGAAGTGACCATTTTATTAATGGTGAGATTCCAGGTTTATTAATTGATAAACTATCCAATACCTGAACATAGTATTGATAGACTCTGGACCGCTCGGTTTCAGTAGTTTGCGAGACAGGGTTATTATATTACATCTACTTATCTTCTTAGGCCTGCTTATGCTTATCCTTAGAACCATTTGGTGGCGGAATCTTTTTGATTAAACTACTTCATCGCAACCCGCTTTTAAGAACTGCTATAATTCTTTATTGTTTCCTTTAAAGAACTGTTCTTATCCTTGCAGTGTTTATCGGCACTGGTTATTGGCTAGATAACACGATATTTAGGCCTCTTTGGGCGCCCATTCAGGATAATCTATATTCACTTCTATACTAACTATTAAATTTAAAATTTGTTTGTTCAAATCTTGAATATTTTTAGAAATTTTTTTTTGTAAACCTGCATTAGCCAATTTAATAAACTGAATATTTTTAGCATGAATTAAATCCATAATAGCTTCTGCTTGCAATAAATCAATTTTTTTATTTAAAAAAGCTCTTTTACTGAATTCACCTGGCTCTGCTAATCTAATAAATGGTAAAGATAAAACTCTTTCTAAAACAAGTTTAGTAATTAAAGTTCCTCCATGAGCTTGAATTTCAATAACATCTTCCCCTGTAAAAGATCTAGGAGACCGAAAAATAGAAATTAAAACTTCATCTAAAACTTCACCTGAATGATTCAAAATAAAACCATGATGAATAGTATGAGTTTTAACTTCTAATAAATTAATTTCTTTAATAGCTTTAAAAATACTATTAATACCCTCGATGGCTTTCGATCCACTTACACGAATTACACTAATACTACCTATACCTAAAGGTGTAGCGATAGCTGCAATAGTTTCTTGTATAAACATTATACGAATAGATTATTGACGTTTCTTTGATAGGATTTATCTTTCTATCAAATATTACCAACAGCCCCCGTCCAAACGGTGCGAGCAAGTTTCCAAGCACACCGCTTTCCATAATTTATCCTTTTTCTAGGTTTAACTTCGTGTCACCACTGGTTAAATGTTTATTCTTGACCTTTTATTCTTTTCAAATATTCTATAAGCCTTTTGGATGATTCTATCTTGAATAGTAGGAATTCCAAGTAGTCTAGTTTTATCTTTTCCTTTCGGAATATGAACTCTTTTAACCAGTTTCGGGTTATATTGGTTGTGAACATATTTTTGGTGATATTTCGTTAATTTATTTAAGTCTATATCATCTATTATTCTCCCATCAATTCCCAGTGTTTCTGCTCCCGTTATTGGTGGCAATCTGATGAAACTTGAGGTAGGTATTAATTAAGTTGTTCATTCCCCATTTGAGTTCTTGTTTTAATATGTGTTGTTTTAAAGATTGGTCGTGAATCTTACTCATTGTCCAGAGAAGTTTCGATTTTAAGAACTCAAAATCATTTCTAGGTTTTACCTATTCCTTCTGCGGTCTCAACGAATAAACAATAAATTACTTTCTTCTTTCGCCCTATGAGAGTTATTACCTCTCTTCTTGGTAAGACGATTAGCTAGCTTATTCCAAAACTAGGTTTACCCTTACGACTACTAAGAAGATGCTTTATCCTTGACTATCAGGGCTTTTATTTCCTGATTTGTAAATTTAATTACTTAGTTTTAGGATTCTCCAAGTTACACTAAATTTCTACCTTAATTCTTTAGGGGAAGTATCCTCTTAAAGAGGCTGATTCCAGGTTTTCTTATCTGATAAACTACTCAATATGTGAATAATATGTATTAGTAGTCTCTGGACTATCCGTTTCAGCAACTTACGAACAGGTTAGTTTATTACATCTATTTATCTTCTTAGGCCATTTCAGGCTTCTCCATGGAATTATTCGGTGGCGGAATCCTCTTGACTAATTTGCTTTCGTCGCAATCCGCTTTTATGGTCTGCTCTAATCCGACATTCTTTCGTTTGACTGACCGACCATATCCTTTCAGGGTTTATCGACCCTGGCTATTGGTTAGATAGCAGGAAATTTAGGCCTCTTTGGCGCCCATTCACTCACTTTAATATATTTTTTATTATTTTAATATTTTTAATTAACACACTAAATAAATTATTTGCTATTATTACCGATAATATAGATATATTATTTTCATTTTCAATCTCAGGATTTGTCTTTCTGATATTTATTAAAAACAAATCCCTATTTAAACTAGAAAAGCAAGTTTCTCAAGTATAAACTTGCCATAAATTTATCAATAAACAATAAATTACTGACTTCTTTCGCCCTATCAAGGTCGTTAACCTTATTCCAGGGAGGACGATTCTCTTTATCATTCCAGATCAAGTTTTACTCCTCCGACTACTAAGAAGTCGCTTTATCCTTGGGCCTAATAACTTTAAACTCATTATTAGTTAATTTAATAACTGACCTTTAGGATTCTCCAAGTTACGCTAAATATCTACCTTGATTCCTTAGGTGAAGTAACCATTTTGTTAATGGTGAGATTCCAGGTTTGTTAATTGATAAACTATCCAATACGAATATCATATATTGATAGCCTCTGGATTGCTCGCTTATAGTAGTTTGCGAAACAGGTTTTACTATTACATCTACTTTCCTTCTTAGGCCATTACAAGCTTATCCTTAGAACCATTTGGTGGCGGTATCTTCTTGACTAACTACTTCGTCGCAACCCGCTTTTAAGAACTGCTGTAATTCTTGAGAGTTTCCATTCAAGAACCGTTCTTAGCCTTACAGTGTTTATCATGCTGATAATTTGTCAGAAGACATGACATTTAAGCCTCTTTGGCACTCATACTCTTTAATAGAAGTTTTAGCTAATTTAATAACTTGATCAATTTCTTGCTGATTATAAACGTTCATACCACAAGCACGAAAATGACCTCCACCGTTAAATTTATGGGCAATATGATTAATTTGAGGACCTATCGAACGTATGCTTATCTTCCAATAGTTTTTAACTTTATTTTCTATTATAAATAACCATACAGGATATCCTTGAATATTATGAAAAATATTAACTACACTGTTAATATCTTCAAATTTCAATTTAAATTGTTCAATAATGTCATGAGTGATCTTAATATAAATCAAACCATCTTCAGCGATAAAATTACTACATACATAACCTTTAAATCTTAATATATTAATAGGTTGAATAGTAATTTTAGTATCAATTTGAAAAGCATCAAAACCATAACGTAATAAATCAGAAACAATTTGTAAAGTTTTATAATTTACTCTATCAAAACGAAAATGACCAGTATCCGTGACCATGCCGATATAAATAGGCAAAGCACCTTTAATACTCAAATTTAAATTATTAATTTCTTTAAAAGTATAAATCATTTCTGAACAAGAAGAAAAACTTGAATCAATCCAAGAATTTTGTTCATCTCCGTAAATTTCTCCTATTAAATGATGATCAATGCGTATAATTTTTTTAGCTATTTTATATCTGACATCGCTAATTACATTAGTATTACCACAATCCACCACAATAGCTAAAGATTGAGATATAACATCATCATTAATTTCATCCATTACACCTAAAAATGAAAAAATAGGATTATTTTCTCCTAGAGTATAAACTTGTTTATGAGGAAAATTTTGTTGAATAATATCTTTCAATCCCAATTGAGAACCATAACAATCTCCATCTGGATTTTTATGCCCAAATATAGTAATAACATTGAATTCATTTATATTACGAAGAATTAAGTGATTCATAGATATCGTTTTGGAATTCCTTTGTATCAAATTTTGATCCATTTTTTATCTTCTCCTATATTAATTAAATTAATTTTTTTATATTAATCATTGGCAATTCTTGTATAAGCTTCCATAAATAAACAATTTATTTTTTGTTTTAAATTAATTTCTTGGTTATCGATAGCTAAAATTTCTGCAAATAAATCATTCAATATCAAACGAAAAAATACTACATCAGAAAAAATAGGTGTCGTAAAATAAGTATCTTTATTGTTGCTATCATAAGTATGTTCTAGAGCAAATTTAACTGATTTGTATTTATACAATTCTCGTATTTCTGTTTTTTTATCTTGTATTATTTTCGAATTTTGTTTGTCACTAATATTTTGTTTCATAAAGATACTCTTTGTTAATTTTTGAATTTGTTCCTCAACATAATTTTGTTCATTTGGAGACTTTAAATTTTTTAAAGTGTTTAAAACATCTTCGCGAGTAATAATAAAACCACCTTTACCCAATAGCATATCAATATAAACATCTCTAGAAAGTAAATGCTTCAAAAATAACCAAGAAGCTAATATTTTATCATTATCTTCCGAATAAAATAAATTAACATTAGGACCTTGAATAATATTTTTGTATTCATCAGTATAACTCATACAAGGGAAAGGGGTCATTTCTATATTAAAATCTGAAATTTGATTATGTAATAAATCAGATCTTCTAGTAGAAGTAATAAATATACCGGTTTTACGTTTCATAAACATTTCTTTATTGCTAATACCAATTAATTTAGAACTAGTTAACAAACCTTTATTATAAAAATGTTCTTTAAAATATTGCATATTATTTTTAACATTTTCATCTAACAAAAAACTCTTAATTGAATTTGAATCTTTCGGATAAGATATTCCTTTTTGTTCATTACTAATAATAATTAAATTAGCCAAACTTTCAGATGCGATAGGAATGAAAGTTGGATCTTTTTTGAGTTCAACAAGTTTAGAAGACAAAGTTTCTAAATAAGGCCAAATAAAATAATCTTTATTAACTTTTAAAGTGTTAAAATCAAATTTACCCTGATAGTCAATAATTTCGGAGCAATAATCTTTAAAATCTATTTTATGCTTTTCATAAAAAAATTTATTCAACTCGTCACGATATTGTTTAAATAAATCACTATCATAAAACATAACTTCTGTAGATTTAACAAATGGCAGACTATAATGATGAGGTTTTCCATCATAAACATTAGGTAATTGTAATTTTTTAGCATAACCTTTAAAAAAACTATATTTATTCTTAGTTTCCGGAGTATTACGAAAATCTTCATCATAATCTATAAAAATATCTAATGGTACAACTTTAAATGATTTAGAATAAAATTCAATATGATCATCATAAGAAAATACAATATTAGGTTGTTTATCGACAGGCAAAGAATTAGCAACACTTTTGCAAATTTGTTCCCAATTCACCTTATTAACGTCTTTAATTTTAATATTAGGATTATGCTGTTCAAATTCTTTAATAGATTGTTTAACAATTTCTAATTCTCTAGGATATAAGTTATGCCAAAAAATGATTTCTACAGGTTTTTTAAGATTTTTAAAATAACTAATTTGAGATTCATGATTATGAAATTTTTTACTAACTAAATTACCTAAATCATGATATTTTTTAGTAAAAAATTCATTATTTTTAGAGGTTCGCAAAGAATTAGATATTATGATAAAAATAATAATGGCACTAAAATATATAAATATTTTGCTCACATTACCAAGATTTAAAATTTTTGATTTTAAATTAACCTTTAATACCACGTCGATTATCTCCAGATATAATATATTTTTTAAAAATAATAAATAAACATAATAAAGGCAAGTTAATTAAAACAAAAATAGCCATTTGAAGATTTAAATTATCCATAAAACTGTCTGAATCGAAAATTTTTCTTATCATATTGGTTAATAACTTCGCACCCACCAATTCTGGCCAAGCATAAGCATTCCAAGCTGCTATAGTTCTGAAAACGGCAATCACAATAACAGTAGGTTTTGTTATAGGTAATAAAATTTTCCATAAATATTGCAAATTATTAATGCCATCTACTTTAGCCGTATAATATAACTCTTTAGGGACACGTTTAAAAGTTTGAATTAATAAAAATAAATGTACTACATTAATCAAATAAGGAAAAGTCATGGCTAAATAAACACCGCCAGGAACAATAGAACCATTACCATTATCAACTAAACCCCAATTAGAAACAGTACGAAAATTAGTCAAAATTAAAGTTTCGCTTGTAATGGACATAGCTAAAAACAATAACATTAAAATAATTCTCTTCAAAGGAAAAACAAAAAAACTTAAAGCAAAAGCTGCTAAAACGCAACAAACAGTACCCGCAACAGTAGATAAAGAAACCATAATACAAGTATTTATAAAATATTTTAAAAATTTGAAATCTTTAATAGAAAAAACATTTTTATAGTTAATGAATTGTAAACCTTGTTTAGGCCAACTTAATAAATGATTTTGTCTGATATCTTCATTACTCTTTAAAGAGGTAATAACCATTACATAAAAGGGAAATGTTAAAAATAATAAAATTGATATCAAAAACAAATACTTGATAATAATGAAATAGTTTATTTTACTCAACTTGTGTTTAATATTACAAATATTGACGCCTATAAAACGATAAATCTTATTAATATCCATATAATAATTATTACAAATCCACTTTCATATATTTATTTTCTTTTTTAGAAATATAAAAACTCATAGTAGTAAAAACAACAGAAATTAATAATAATATCGTAGCAGCAGCTGCCCCTTTAGAATAAGAATTATAATGAGAACTAGATAATTGATTATAAATATAACCTACTAAAGTTTGTACTCGATAATTAGCATCCCGTCCAAAAACACCTATAACAGATTCATATTCTTTAATAACCATTAAAGTTTCGATTATTAATTGATAAAAAATAATTGGAGCTAATAAAGGTAAAACTATTTTTGTTAAAATACGAAATTTAGAAGCTCCATCAATTTTAGCAGCATCATAATAAGATTTATCAATATCTTGCAAAGATAAAATAAAAACAAAAATTTTAAAAGGTAATCTAGCCCATATATTATAAAAAACCAAAACAAAAATTTTATGAGAATAAGGAGCAGAAATATTTATCCAAGGTTGCGGTTTAATACCAAAAAAACCTAAAAAAGAATTAAATAATCCTTCAGGTCTATAAGAAGTTAAATCAGTAGTATTGTAATAAAAAAAAGAACCAAAAATCATACTCATAATAATGGTATTAGATAACAAAGGTAATAAAAAAAATGTTTTAAAAAAATGTTGCACTACATAATTACGAACACTGTTTAAAGCCAAAGCGATAATTAAAGATAAAAAAATAGATATTGGTACACAAATAATTACTAAAATAAGAGTATTTCGTAATGCAAAAATAAAATCTATATCTTTAAAAATAGAAATATAATTGCTCAAACTAAAAAAATCATAAAACTTCATGCTAAAAGAATCATTAAATTTATCGTATTTAGCATTGAAAGAAATAATAACATTTTTAACTAAAGGATAAAAAGTAAAAACAGTTAAAAAAATTAACATAGGCGCTAAATAATACCAATGTCTACGATTTTTATGTCCCATATTTTCTAACATTTAAAAAATCCTATTTTCATTAATTTTATCAAAAACGAATAATTTATTTTTTTTAATATCAAAGCGAATTTTTTGTTTATTAATTTTATTAGCATTTAATTGTGTTTGTTGATAAGTAGGTATAATAACTTGAAATGTTTTATAAATAGACTCATTTTTTTTAGCCAATAAGACTAATTCACGACCTAAATTTTCTAAGGCTATACCTTCAATTTCAAAAATCCCATCTTGTTTTAATTCATAGCCTTCAGGTCGAATCGCAACATAAACTTCTTTATTATTAAATGATTGAAAACATTGATCTTGTAAAATAATATTTTTACCTATTTTTAAATTACCACAATGCAATATACCATTAAAAACAGAAATAAGAGGAACACCTAAAAAAGAAGCTACAAATAAATTCACAGGATTATTATAAATTTCGTGCGGAGTACCAACTTGCTGAATAGTACCTTTATTCATAACATAAATCTTATCACTCATATACATAGCTTCTTCTTGATCATGAGTAACTAAAACAGCTGTTACATTAGTTTTAATTTGTATTTTACGTATTTCATCTCTCATCCTAATACGTAAATGAGTGTCTAAATTAGATAAAGCTTCATCTAACAATAATATACCAGAATATTTAATTAAAGCTCTAGCGATAGCTACACGTTGTTGTTGACCTCCGGATAATTCGAAAGGCATTTTATCTAAATAATCACTAGTAGATGTCAAAGCAGCAATTTTATCTAATTCTTCTTGAATTTTGTTAGAAGATATTTTTAAATTTTGCAAAGGAAAGGTAATATTTTGACGCGCAGTCATATGAGGATATAAAGAATAATTTTGGAATACTAAACCAACTCCTCTTTTTTCCGGAGGAACTTTTGTAACATCAATATTGTCAAAAAAAATATTACCTTCAGTAACGGAAATTAAACCTGCTATGATGTAAAGAATAGTTGATTTTCCGCAGCCTGAAGGACCTAAAATACTTACCAATTCTCCTTTTTTAATTTCCAAATTAATGTTTTTAACTGCGAAAGTTTTTTTACGATTATGTTTATTAACAAAAACTTTAGAAACATTTGACATTTTAATAAACATGCTTTTTATATAACCTCTTTTAATTTTGTTTTTCAGAATTTTTTATTTAACAAAAAAATGTTAAGAAATATTACAATAACTCCTAGGAAAAGCAATAACATCCCTTATATTTTCTAAACCTGTTAAATAAAGTAGCATACGTTCAAAACCTAAACCAAATCCAGAATGAATACAACTACCAAAACGACGTAAATCTAAATACCAATTTAAATCTTTTGTATTTATTTGCATTTCATGCATTTTATTTTCTAAAATTTCCAATCTTTCTTCTCTTTGAGAACCGCCTACTAATTCTCCTACTTTTGGAACTAATAAATCCATACCTGCAACTGTTTCATTATCGTCATTATTACGCATATAAAAAGCCTTAATATTTTTAGGCCAGTGCGTTACAAAAATAGGTTTTTTAAAAATAACTTCTGTCAAATATTTTTCATGTTCTGTAGATAAATCTTCGCCATAAATAGGTTTTTGTTCGAAATTATAAACACTTTTATTAAGGATAACCATAGCTTCTTTATAAGTGATTTGAGGAAAATCTTTAAGATTAACGACAAAATTTAATCTATTAATTAAACCAGGTTCAATATTTTTATCAAAAAAATCTAAATCAGATTTATTATTTTGTAAACAAAAATTAATAACATATTGCAACATTTGTTGAACTAAAATAATACTCGATGATAAATCGCAAAAAGCCATTTCTGCTTCGATCATCCAAAACTCAGAAATATGACGAGAAGTGTTAGATTTTTCTGCTCTAAAAGTAGGAGAAAAAGTATAAACTTTATTTAAAGCTGTCGCAAAAGCTTCAGCTTCTAACTGTCCTGTTACAGCTAAAAAAACAGGTCTCCCAAAAAAATCTTTTCTAAAATCGATAATATTTTTATTTGATAAAGTTTGAAGATCAAAGCTAGTTACTTGAAATAAAGATCCAGCTCCTTCGCCATCATTAGTAGTAATAATAGGGGTGTGAATATTAATAAAACCTTTATTTTGAAAAAAATTATGTATAGCGAAAGTAACAGTATTACGTAACCTAAAAACAGCACCAAAAAGTTTTGTTCTTAATCGTAAATGAGGTAATTGCCTTAAAAAAGCTTTAGAATGTGGTTTTGGTTGAATAGGGTATTCAACAGAACTGGAACCTAAAACAACAAAACGAGAGGCAACCAATTCTAAATTTCTAGTTGAAACATCTTTTAAAGGCATTAAAATACCCTCTATATAAACAGAAGCACCAATATTAAGTTCATTTTTAAGTTTTTTTAAACAAATAAATTCATTATCTTTACAAATAACTTGCAAATCTTCAATAAAAGAACCGTCATTTATATCAATAAAAAAAATTTTTTTTTGAAAACGACAATTTTTTAATACGGATAGATTAATTGCGTTTTATTCAGCGATTTGTATTTGCTGTTTTATTTACAATCAGCCCCCGTCCAAACCGGACAAGCAAGTTTCCAAGCATCCGGCTTTCCATAATTTACTCTCTTTCGAGAACTAATTTCTCCTCGCGGTTGATTAGCTATTTATTCTTATTGTTCTTATTCTTTCTGATATCATGTATTTGCTGATTGGTTACCTTTCGGTGGCAATCTTTACATAATACCTTTGTTCTTTTATTCATAATGCTTTGGTGGCGCGCATTGCGGACCGTACCAATATGATGAATTTGTAATTGAGTTGTTTTGTCGCAGTACTCACAATGCTCCGCTTTTAAGCGGTCAGTTAGATGCGTACGCGCTTGGAATATATTTTTATTTATGGTAATATCAGGATTCCCCTTATAGTTACGCAATTTTATAATTTTACCCCAAGAGTAAACATCCCATGGTTCATATTGGGTTTCTCCTTTATTATAATAGGAAATACCCCAAGTTGAACCAATTTTACATTTTTTCCGAACCCTAGCAATTGACGTTTTCCGTTTCCTTGCTAGTGTTTTCAAACAGCTATATTCCGCTAGATAACTTAAGTGAGTCAAAACACTTAGATTGTTAGCCCAACAAAAGTATTGGATAATTCCTCTAACAATTGTCTTATAGGTCCGGATTATTTCTAATTCGTCTCTTTCTGCTAGTGTTTCGTCGTGTTTCACCTTTCCCTTTTTTAACCAACTATATTCATATCCATATTCTTCGGCTTTCGCCTTGGGGATTTGGATTTGCACTTGACCGTTCAAGGAATTCTTGATAGTTTTCCTTTCCCGGGTTTTATTGGTAGGGTTAACTTTTATCATGTAAGATAGAAACCTCGTTCCTTTACTGGCTTTAACAATTTTGGATTTATCCTTACTAACAGTGAGGTTAAGGTCCTGCTTTAGCCATTGCGTTACTTGGTCTTTGATTCTCTCTGCCTGGTTATACTCACCCTTAATGCCGATGATAAAATCATCAGCATAGCGGATGTATTCAACTCTTGGTTTTGGATTTAGGTTGATGTATCTATCAATCCCTAGTTTATGGTGTTGGCGTGTTTTCCATGCCTTCCAATATTTTAGGTTACTCTTCTTAATTGGTTTTCCTTCTTTAATCAATCTCTCCATTTTCAAGTCGATGTAATGTAAGTATACATTTGCCAACAGAGGAGAAATTATTCCTCCTTGAGGAGATCCCGATAAAGATTCGTACTTAATGCCATCCTTCATGAATCCGGCTTTCAACCATTTGTTAATGGTTACGAGCGTTTTATTCTTTTTGATGAACTGATTTAAGGTTCTCATCAGAATCCCATGATTAATGGTATCAAAGTAGCCTTTTAAGTCAATTTTGACAAGATAATCTATTCCTTTAAATCTTTGTTTGACACGT
The DNA here is from genome assembly GCF_030586805.1 of Candidatus Phytoplasma fabacearum. GTDB lineage: Bacteria > Bacillota_I > Bacilli_A > Acholeplasmatales > Acholeplasmataceae > Phytoplasma > Phytoplasma fabacearum. Next base: position 37,140 of record NZ_JAOSIM010000001.1, on the reverse strand, counting down.
TTGATAGCATCATGACATGATTTTTTGGTTCTGAATCCAAAACTCCATTCTGAAAAGATATTCTCAAAATAAGGAGTTAAGAGTTGTTCCAGGCATTTTTGCATCAATCTATCCTTGATGGTAGGTATGCCTAAGGGTCGGGTTTTTTTATCTTCTTTAGGAATGAAGATTCTTTTAACTGGTTTTGGGTGGTAACCGTTATTGACGTATTCCAGATGGTATCTTTCTAATCTTTCCAGATTGATTCCATTGATAGTTTTATTGTCGATTCCGGGTGTGCCGGCCCCTTTGTTGGTGGCAATTTTGTTGAACGCCATTAATGTGTTATAAAAGTTATTCATTCCTTGCTGGAGTTCCCTTTTTAAAGAGTAGCCGTTTGATGAACAATATTGAATTTTATCCAATGTTCGCAAAAGTTTAGTTTCTGATGAAACAGTTGTTGACATAATATATCAACTCCTTTCTCTCGATACCATTGAATAAGTAGTAAATTACTTTCTTCTTTCGCCCTATGAGAGTAATTAGCTCTCTTCTTGGTAAGACGATTCACTAAATTATTCCAAATTTAGGTTCACTCTTACGACTACTAAGAAGATTCTTTATCCTTAACCATCCAGACTTTCATCCCTGGATTAGTAAACTTAATTACTTAGTTTTAGGATTCTCCAAGTTACACTAAATTTCTACCTTAATTCTTTAGGGGAAGTATCCTCTTTGTAGAGGCTGATTCCAGGTTTCTTTATTTGTTAAACTATCCCATACGTTGGATATATATTGATAGCCTCTGGACTGTCCGTTTAAGCAACTTCCGGAACAGGTCTTAATATTACATCAATTTTCCTTCTTAGGCCATTGCAGGCTTCTCCATAGAATTATTCGGTGGCGGAATCGTCTCGACTAATTTGCTTTTGTCTCAACCCGCTTTTATGGTCTGCTCTAATCCGACATTCTTTCGTTTGTCCGACCGACCATATCCTTTCAGGGTTTAACTGCCCTGGCTATTGGTTAAATAGCTCGAAATTTAGGCCTCTTTGGCGCCCTCCAACCATTAATAGAAATTTTTTTTTTTACATATAATGGATATTTTTCATAAATATTTTTAATAGTTTTATTAGCAAACATACAAAATAATATATCTCTTTCGATAAATTCCTCAATAATATAAATATTGAAACTAAATTTTTAATTGTAAATTTAAAATAATAATAATAAAAATAAAATTAAATAAAAAAACGATAAACTTTATATTTTCATGAAATTTTATAAACTAAACGTAGTAATTAATATAAAAGCAAATTTTTATATCTTTTTTAATTATTAATATCTTTAGTTGCTAGTTTAAACAAATTATTACTAATCTATTTTATCACGTTATAATCTTTTTTATCTTTTGAATTTATTAATTTTATTTATTTAATTAAGTTGTTTTAATACTATAATGTAAATAAAAATGATTTTATTTTTATCTCAAAAAATTTTTTTAACATCTCGTTTTTAAAAAATAAATTTATTAATAGAAAAATCTCTATATATTATAAATATCACAATAAATTCATAATTTGTATTAAAAAAATGATAAAGATAAAAATAAATTATTAGAATTTGATAAAAATAATAAAATAAAATTTTCTTGAAAAATAAAAATTAAATAAATTTTCAATAATTTTTATACTTATTAAAAAAATTCATTAATAGTTAAAAAAAGAAAATAATTTAAAAATTCATTACTATAAACTATAGTAATTTCATATTAGAATTATATAATTTTTATATTAAATGTCAAGAAAAAATTAGAATAAATATGATTAATTAAATATTAAAAATAAAAATATGCATTTCTATTGCTCTTTTAAATTTTAATTTGAAATAAAAAAAATAAATAAGCAGTTTTAAATGAGTTTTAAATAAAAATTAACTTCTAATATCATAATTACAAAATATGTTATAATTAAGAAGTTGATATTATTTTTTGAATATTAAATATTCATTTTAATAAAATATTATTTAAAAGTTAGAATAAAAATTTTATAAATTAAAAAAATGCGAATTTCTTATACTCCCAAAATGACCATCAAATAAACTAACTCATTACCAATGTGATAAAAACTAAAAAAATTAAGAACGGTTCTTGAAAGGAAACTATCAGGAATTACAACAGTTCTTAAAAACGGGTTGCGACAAAATAGTTGGTCAAGAAGATTCAATGGTTCGATGGATAAACTCTAAGATGCAAATTCACAACCTGTCTCTGAAACTAATAAAATAGAGAAGTAACAAAATATCAATAAATGCTTAAATATATAATAATTATTTATTGGATAGTTAATAAATGTAAGATAAAGTTATTTATTTACAAAAATAAAACGACTTATTGTTAGTCGAATAACGAAAATTACTTATTTGATTTAGAGAGTGTTGTTTGCAACAAATATCAGAAAAACAAATTATGTTATTAAAAAACAAATAATCTATTACTTTTATTAAATAAAATTAAAAATTTTTAAATTGTATTAAATTCATATTATTTATATTCAAACAAAACACTTTTAAAAAAAGATATTGTTGAATAATTGTTTGAATTAATAATTGTAAGTCAAAAAGTAAAAATAAAAAATGCATTTTTTTAATTAATAATATTAACAAAAAAATCTTATAAAACTTATAAAGATTTAAATGATTTAAATAAACTTTTAATAAAACAAAATTTTAATTATAAGGATTCTATATGATTACATTAGCTATAGATGCTATGGGTGGAGATTTCGCGCCTCAAACAGTAATTCAAGGAACAATAAAAGCTTTAATTGTAAATAAAAATTTAAATATTTATTTATATGGTATTAAAACTCAAATAGAAAATTATTTACAAAAAATATTTACAAAAGATATTTTAAATTCCATTAAAACAAGATTAAAAATTATAAATACTCCATTGTATTTGCCCATGAATGCTCAAAATATCAGAGAAGCTATAAGAGATAATATTCCTTATTCCATGTTGGTAGCTCTTAGAGATGTTGCTGCTCAACAATATCCAATAGATAGTTTTATAACAGCTGGACCAACACAATCTTTGGTTTTAGCTAGTTATCTTATTATAGGAACTTTACCTAGTATAAAAAGAATATCATTGGCACTTATGTTTAAATCCATTGATAATCGAACTAGAATTTTAACAGATGCAGGGGCTAATGCGGAAATAAAAGAAGAAAATGTTTTAGATTTTGTTATATGCGCTTGTTTTTTAGCTCAAACCTTATTAAATATTCCTAACCCAAAAATTAAACTTTTAAATATAGGTGTAGAGCCTAATAAAGGAAGAAATATGGATATTAATATATTTAAATTATTAAGCCATAATTCAAATATTAATTTCCAAGGTAATGAAGAACCTAATAATTTCTTTAATACAGAAGCTGATATTTTAATAAGTGATGGTTTTACAGCCAATATGATTTTAAAAACATATAAAGGAACTGTAGAAATGTATAAAAGAAATTTAAAACAAATACTCAATAGTAACCTTTGCACTAAAATAATTAGCAAAATATTTTTAGAAAAAAATATAAGACAACATTTTCAACAATTTAACACAGATAAAACAGGAGGAGCTATATTATTAGGATTAAATAAACTGATTATCAAAGCTCCTGGCAATTCTACGAGTAATACTTTCTATCAAAGCATTAATCAAACCATTAATTTAATCAAAAAAAATTTTTTAAAAAAAATAATTGAAAAGTTTCAATAAATACAAGGATTATCATGTATCTTCAAAATTTATTTAAAAGATTAAATATAAAGCCTAAAAATATTAATTTATATATTAACGCTTTAACACATAGTTCATATGCTAACGAACATAATTTAAAAAATCAAAATAATGAAAGATTAGAATTTCTAGGAGATTCTGTTATTAATTTTCTCATGGCTAATTATCTTTATAGAAAAAATCAAGATAACGAAGGTATAATGACTAAAAAAAGAGCTCAAGCTGTTTGCGTAGCATCTCTATTAATTTATTCAGCCGAAATAAATCTAAAACAATATATTTTATTAGGAAAAGGTGAACGTAAAAGAGGAGTATATAATTATTCCATTATTGCTGATGCTTTTGAAGCTTTATTTGCGGCTATCTATTTAGATTTAGGCTATTTACAAGTTAAAAAAACTTTTCATTATATAGTAGTTCCTTGTTTATCAAAAGTCATAGGTATTATTGATTTTAAAACACAACTACAAGAATTAGTGCAAACACGTCATCAACATATTAAATATAAAATTGTTGCTGAAACAGGGTTAGCGCATGAAAAAGAATTTATTGCTGAAGTATATTTATCTGAACAATTATTAGGAAAAGGTGAAGGAAAAACCAAAAAATCTGCTGAACAACAAGCAGCTAAAATAGCTTTAGAAAAATTATCACAAGAAAGTAAGTTAAAATAATGTTAAAACAAATATATGAAGAAGGATATTTAGATATAGAAAGAATTTTAATTAATCAATATCTAAAACTTAATTTACTCATTAAAGAAGTAAAAATGTTATTATTGCTCTTTCGAAAATACAAAAACCCCATTCTATCAACAGAAAAAATAATACAACAAACTAATTTATCTCTGCCTGAAATAGATAATATTTTAGGAAATTTAATAAAAAAAAATTTTTTATGTTTATATCAAAAAGAAATTAATAATCAAGTCCAAGAAATGTTTGATCTTAATAAAACTTTTTACCAAATCGAAAACTTATATAAGCAAACAAAATTAACTAATTTAAAACACCAAAATACTTCAAATATTAGCAATACTATATCTAATATTGAAAAAATTAAAGGAGATGTGTTGAATAGTCAAGAATTAGAAATAATTAAAAAATGGTATATCGAATTTAATTATCCACAAGACACAATTATAAAAGCAATTAAACAAGCACATGTTAATAAAAAAAAATCTATTTTTTACATTAATAGTTTACTAAATTATCAAAATAAACAAAATAATATATCACAAGATAAAAATATAGAAAAAACTTTACATAAAATTTTTGATAAAATAAAATAATGAATTAAAAATAATTTATTATTTTACCTTACCTAATACTAAAAATATGTTATAATTGAAGGCGATATTGAATCTTTTTTTATAAACTAAAAGATTTAATAATAATAAAATTATATAATATAGAGGAGAAGAAAAAGTTTCTTTATGAATCACAAAGAAAATTTTTTACAAACTAAAAACGGCAAAATTACAGTTGGTGTGTTAGCATCTGCGGCTATAGCTTTGATTGTTTATTTAATAACAGCCAAATTATTACATTGGGCACCTTTTACAATAACAACATTAACAAATAAAGATATTGAAAATTTAAAAGTAGACCTTAAAGACTTATCTGACAAAAAATCAGTAGCTGATCTTTCTGCAGAAGATGCTAAAAAAGAAGCGCAAAAAGCAATTGATGGTCTAAGCAAAATAATAGATGCATTTACAGAAAATAACAAAGTAGACGATAAAGATAAAAAAATCTCTAGCGCAACAATGGACTCAGCAACCAGTTTAAAAACAAAAGCTGAAAACGCAGTAAAATTTGTTACTGACCAAACTACTGGTTCTAACACATGGGGCGATCAAGATGTAAAAGACTTTGTCAGCCTCAAAATGATTAAAACTTCTGACATCAATGAAGTGTTAAATAAGGCTAAAACAGACTTAAAATTAAATAATTAAAATTAAAAATTATAAAATAAAATCATTTAATTTTTAATAAAATAAAAAAGTGTTCTTTTATGAACACTTTTTTTTATTCTTTTGACGATAAATTGCCGCAGTTAAAATAAAATCTTTAAACAAAGGATGCGGATTAAAGGGACGAGATAAAAATTCTGGATGAAATTGAACCCCTATAAACCAAATATGATCAACCAATTCTATTATTTCTACAATTGATTTTTGTAAATTTAAACCTGAAATTATAAAATTTTTATTTTGTGTAAACATAGAAATATATTCAGAATTCATTTCATAACGTTGACGATATCTTTCAGAAATTAAGGATTTTTGATAAATTGCATAACTTTTACTAGAATTTATAATTCGGGTCTTTTTTAAACCTAATCTTAAAGTTCCTCCCATATGAGTATCAGCAATTTTGCACTTAATTACTGGATAAGGAGTGTTTATATCTATCTCCGTCGAATTTGCTCCAAATAAATTTAACACATTATTAGCGTATTCTATCACAGCTAATTGCATACCTAAACAAATACCAAAAAAAGGGATATTTTGACAACGAGCATAACGAATAGCTTGTAATTTGCCTTCAATAGCTCGACCACCAAAACCACCAGGCACTAAAATACCATCAAAGTCACATAAAAAGTCATGTACATTATCACTATTAATATCTTCAGAATAGATAAATCTAATGTCAATACCTACTTTATTAAAATAAGCTGCATGTTTGAGAGCTTCTACTACAGATAAATAAGCATCATGAAAAGCAGTATATTTACCGACTATACCAATCTTAACCACTTTTTTTAAAATTTTCATCTGTTGGATCATTTCTTGCCATGCTGATAAATTAGCTACTGGTAAATATTCTAAATTAAAAAATTTCAAAATGAAATTATCAATTTGTTGAGTATGCAAATTAAGAACAATAGCTTCCACAATAGAAACATTAACATTAGAAAAAATAGCCTCTTTTTTAACATCACATAAAATCGAAATTTTTTCTTTTATGTCTGCAGAAATATCACTTTCACTTCTTAAAATCAAAATTTGGGGTTGAATACCTAAAGATCTTAACTCTTTCACACTATGTTGTGTGGGTTTAGTTTTAGGTTCTCCTGAAAATTTTAAAAAAGGTATTAAAGTATTATGTATATATAAAACATTTTCAAAACCCAAATCTTGTCGCATTTGACGAATTGCTTCTATAAAAGGCAAAGATTCTATATCGCCAATAGTCCCCCCTATTTCCACAATTAAAATATCATATTCACCAGAAGAAACATTTTTCAATATACGAGATTTAATTTCGTCTGTAATATGAGGAATAACTTGAATCGTTTTTCCTAAATAATTTCCCTGACGTTCTTGTTGAATAACGTGTTGATAAATTTGACCTGTCGTAATACTCGAATCTTTAGTAAGATTAATATCTAAATATCTTTCATAATGACCTAAATCTAAATCAGTTTCGGCTCCATCATTGGTCACAAAAACTTCACCATGTTGTTGCGGACTCATAGTTCCTGAATCTACATTAATATATGGATCGAGTTTTTGCATAAAAATTTTTAAATTACGTTGTTTTAATAAATATCCCAAAGAAGAAGCTAACAAACCTTTTCCTAATCCAGAAACAACTCCGCCTGTAATAAAAATAATTTTAGTTTTTTTCTTCATTGATAAATTAACTATCCATTCATTATTATTTTTTTTTAATTTCATTCCACCTTTGCGAAATTTATTTTTTTAATTTAAAACCTATAGTTTCTCCTATATTCACTTTAGTTTCTATTCCGATTAGAGAATTATTTAAAATTAACTGATTAAACTTAATTTTATTAGGTTCAATTACTAGTACAATAACAGAACCTCCAAACGAAAAAAAACCTTTTTCCTGTCCTTTTTTAAAACTAACAATCGGATGATTATTAATTTTTCCTACTAATAAAGCTCCAACTTCTACTTGTATAATTTCCCCAAAATTTAAAGTTTTTAAAATATTATATTCGCGACTATTTTCAGAAAAAACATTAAAATATTTAAAAGCAATAGGATTAACCGTATGTAAACGACCTTTAATTTTAACATTAGTTTTAGTTTGAACACCTTCATCAACAAAAATATATCGATGATAATCAAAAATTTGCAATCTCAACATCACTAAAAAACCATTAAGATATTTTTGCACTAAATAATCATTTTTCAAAAGATCATTTAAATGATAAGAAGTATTTTTAATATTAAAAACACTATCAGCATTAATATTAAAAATACGGATTTGACCTTCTCCAGGACTAATAAAAGCCGAACGAGAAGCATCAAAATTAATTTTTTTATAAGCACGAATGAAAAAATCATTATAAGATTTAAATGAATTTTTTGTAAATAAACTAGTATTAATTTTATGTTTAATAATAACATTTTTAATATGAATACGCGAAAAGATAGAATTAAAATAAAAACTAAATATTTTGCTAAAAAAACGAGAAATAAATATTCTTAATAAAAAGCGTTTCCAAAATTTTGTGTGTATATCTTGATATAAAAATTTTTGTAACCAACTACTCTTCAATTGATTATGTTTTTCATTCGATCGAAATGGAAAATTCACGTTCTTCTCGCATTAAAAAAAATATTTTTGTTTATAAATAAAAAAATAAACATAATAATTAATAATAAACACAAAATTAAAAATATCCCTAAAACATCAGGTTTATTAAAATGAAGTTTATCACTAATAAATAAAAAAGAAAATAACATCAAACAAAAAACATATACACTTATAAAAATTTTATCCCAATATAATATTTTAAAAGGATTAAAAGAAAATAATAAAACTAATAAAGGAAAAATAATAGATGCAACAGTCACAGGAACACCAATAAAACTAGAAATATTTGATTTTTTTTTGGAATTTTCATTTAAAACATTAAAATAAGCTAAACGAATTAGAGATGACAAAAGATATAAAAAACTAATTAAAACAAAAGCAATATCATAATAATTTTTAAAATCTAAATCTTTATGAAAAATTTTTTTATAAAATGATATACCTATAAAAATAGGCAAAATACCGAAACTAATTAAATCAGCTAAAGAATCTATTTGAATACCATATTTTTTTTCTTTAAGAGATCGACTTTTTTTACAACGACTAATAATACCATCTAAAACATCTAAAATCCCAGATAATAATAATAAAACACAAGCCCAAATAATTTTGTTTTGAGTAGCGAATATCACTCCCAAAAATCCACTTAATAAATTTAAATAAGTCAAATAAACAGTATAATTATACATTCCTAAAAACATAATTCACTATTACAACCTTCATCTATTATAAATCGGTAAAAAATACTTTAAATATCATCTCCATGAAATAATATAAAAATTAAAAATTTGGACACAACTTGATATTAAAAAACTATCTACCATATTTTAATATATAAATAGATTATGCGAGTTTCAATAATCAAATTTATATTTTTAAATTATATATTACACAAAGTAACCCTCCCCTATAAACCAGACAAGCAAGTTTTCCGGCATCCAACTTGCCATAATTTCTCCTCTTATGAGGAATAACTTTATATCACCACTAATTAATTGTTGATTTTAATCGTTCTTTGTTTCTTACTTTCTAACGGGGCGTTTGTTATTAAACATAATTCAAAATCTATACGTTATTAATTTTACGGTTAATGTAATTTTTTAATACAAAAACAGACATGACAATTAATTATCGCACCTTAATTTATTTTGAAAATTATCATTTTTTGCTTTACACCTCTTAATAATAAAAAGTAAACTTATACCAAAGATAGAGGATTTTAATTTAATTAGTTATTCCTTTAGGATTCTCCAAATTAAATCATCAATAGTTATTAGTTAAACCACTTGATATTCAAGACTCATTCGGCGACCAATGATATTCGTCGTTAATATCTTCATTTTTATCTTCCGTATTAGAAGAATCACCTTCATCTCTTATTGAAGTTTCATCATCTTCTAAAACCGCATCGTCTATATCAACTAAAATTTCACGATCAGCTGTTTCATCTGTAGAAATAAAATCCGAATCATTTTCTAATCGGAAATCATCATCCAAATTATTAGAATATTTTAAATCTAATGCTTCAGGATCAATATCGGATTTATCTTCATCTACATAATATTCTTTATCCCATAAATCTAAATTGTCAGTTTTAATTCCCCATAAATCTTCGCCATGAAATACAAATAATCCGCTAGTAACAATATCCAAATACAATTGTAAAAAACCTTCAAATTTTAAATCTTCCGTTTTTTTTACTTGAAAAACCTGTTCTATTAATTGATAAATAGACATAGGTTTTTGATTTTTTTGTAAAATATCTAAAGCTAATTCCAACATAGAATATTCTGTCGGATAATTTTGATTATTACTTTTTTCGTTTATCATAATATTTTCAATAACCTTCTTAATTATATTTGTTTTGTAACAATTATCAAAATCATTAACATCTCTCTTTCATAAATATTCAAAAAAACATCAACAATAACTAATAAAGTTTATAATTCAGATAAAAATAAATTCACAATATCAACAATAAAATTTATTCCAAAAACCTCTAATTGACAATTATTAAAATTCTAAATATTCTGAAGCTCTTGTGATAACATCACGAGAAGCTTTATCCACCTGTTGTAAAACATTATTAAAAGATAATAAAATACTCTCTTGTAATAGATCTAAATTTTTAAGAATTTGAGAATTTTGAATACGCACATCAATAACTTGTTTAGTTCCTTGCATAACGATCATTACATCGCCAACACAAGCAGTAAACTCTCTAGATTCTAATTTTTTTTGCTCATATTTGATAGATTCTTGAATTCTTTTTAATTTTTCGAACATATTACATTCCGTTCCTTATTCTAAATTATAATTTTAATCCGTCAATCATTATATTATAACTATAACAGAAATAAAATATTAAAAAAATTTTATTATTTATCATTTTAATCTAACTTTAGTCATACCGAAATATTCGATAGCTAATTGAAAAAATTGATTTTTTGCAGAAAAATTATTAGAATCATTAGAACATAACAATGGAACATTCTCTAGCGCATCAACACTCGAATTTATTAAAAAATTATTTTTAGAAGCAAATGTAGCGTGTTTTAAATAAAAATCAACATCTAATTTTAATAATTTTAAATCACATATATGACGAGTTTTTTGATATTGCTCAAAAAGAGGCAATAATTTGTGTTCCCAATCTTGATGTAAAATCACAAAATATTCTTTAATTAATTTATTTTTTTTATTTAAAATCGTTTTTATTTTATTTTTGATATGCGGTTTAAGTAATTGTTGGTACTCTTCCGTGTTAGCACAAGAAATCAGCCAATCTTTACTTAAATTAATCAAACATAATTTACTTTTATATAAACAAAGAGCAGCCATTTCCAAATTTTTATCATAAATTTTTGTTAATTGATACCATTTCTGAATTAATTTTTTAGTCATAGATAAATCAGGAGTTATTAAAATTTGTTTTATACCGTACAGAAAACTATCTAATGTAACCGTCTTAGACGAAGTAAAATCATTAAAATTTGCACAATCACATGTAAATAAATTAGGATTAGAAGATTTACTAACATTCTTTAAACAAGAAGTTGTTAACATCTTTTCAGAAGATGACAAGAATCCTGTTTCGTATATACAATTTTCTGAATTAACCCTACTATTATCATAAATAATCTTCTTCTGATTATTTAAATTATCCTGCTCCTTATAATAAAGCAATAAAAACTGTTTTAATTGAATGCAATTAATAATAAAATATTTTTTTTTATGAACAGTATGTTTAATATTATTCTTCCAATGAAATAAAAAAACAAAAAATTGATTTGTAACCTTAATATTTAAATTTTTAAATATTGTTGTAAAATTATTATCATCCTTTTGCCATCCTTTAATAAATAAAGTTAGAAAAAAATCTATTAAATCTTCCATAAAATATAAAACATCTACATGTGGCTGTAAAAGATTTTCTAAAAAATCAATCATAGCAACAAAATCACTATTTAATAAATAATTAATTAATTCCTTTATTTTATCTTTCGAAACTAATCCTAAAATTTTTGAAACTTCTTCCAAACCGATATGACTATTATGATAATAAGTACTAACCTGTTCTAATCTATTAAGTGCATCTCTCATGCTACCTTTAGAAAAAATAGCAATTTGATTTAAAGCATCTTCATGAATATCAATATTTTCTTGAACAGATATAAATTTTAATTGTTTCCGGATATCTTCTACTGTAATATGCTTTAATCCGAAATGTTGAGTACGGGAAATAATAGTTTTAGGAATTTTATTAAATTCGCTTGTAATTAAAATAAAAATGATTTTAGAAGGAGGATCTTCTAATAATTTTAACAAAGCATTAAAAGCATTATAAGATAACACATGAACTTCATCAATAATATAAATTTTATATTTACCGAAAATTGGTTTATATTTAGAAGTGTCTTGTAATTCTCTAATTTCATCTACACCATTATAAGAAGCACCATCTATTTCAATTAAATCCAAATTGTTTCTTTGATTTATACTTATACAAGATTTACATGTATTACAACAATCAACACAAGTATTATTACAACAATTAATGGCTTTAGCTAAATTTTTTGCTAAAGTTGTTTTTCCAACGCCTTTATCACCGCTAAACAAATAACAATGATTTATCTTACAATATTTAATAGCATTTTGTAAAGTTTTAACAATAATATCTTGACCAATAATATTTTGAAAATTTTGAGGCCTATATTTACGATATAAAGACAAATAAATCATGAACAAACCAACACCTTTTTATTTTATTATTTCATATTTTTGACCATTTTAATGTAAATAATTATTAAATATTCTTAAAAAACTAATTTAAATTGATATCTATTTTTTAATTATTAAAAAATTAGAAAAAGAGATATCATTAACTATAATTCTACGATACAAAGATTTAATAGAATAAAAATTAATTAATTTTGAAGAGTATAACAAAATTAACATCAATCGAGATAAATCTTGAGGTTTTTCTAAATTAATATCGGAAGCTAAATAACAATTTTGATTAAATTTTAAATTTTTAACAAATTTAAGAATATTATCTTTAGTATAAAAAGAATCTTTATTTAATAAATAATTTTTTTTACTAATTAATAAATTTTTTGATTTTTCCGATATTAAATTTAATTTACTAATAACTAAATTTTGTTTATGACGACGAGGTTTATAAAAAGAAAATTGATCTAAATTATGAATATAACTCAAATTAAATAAATAATTATATTCGAAAACATAATCATTAATCAATCTAATACCGCGAAGTAATAAATTGACCAAATTATCTTTTTTATTATCAAACAATAAAATTCTCTGACAAATAATTTGTAAATATTGCTCATTTTTAATATCAATAATTTCTATTAATCTATCAGCAATTTTTAAATTAACTTTCATTTGTTTAATTTGTTCTTTTATTAATTCAACATTTTCTTCTGAATTTTTTTGATTAATAACGCATAATTGTTCACTTAAATATTTCAAATAAATATGATAATCTTCTAATTGATTTAAAAATAAATTAATATATCTGCGATATTTAAAAAAATTATCTGATGTTTTTAACCAATAATAAGAAGAATCAAAAAAATTTTTTTTATAATTTATTAACAATTGAGACAACAAAATTTGGGTGTTTATATAATTTTTAGAATTTAACAAATTATAATAAAAACGATAAATATTAGACTTTAAAATTTTTAATTTCCACAAAATATTCTGCGTTTTAATTAAAGCTTCATAAAAATTAGCATAATTTTTTTCAATTAATAAAGATTTTAACAAAGAATAAATACTATAAATATTGCCAATAGATTCAGGTTTTACTTGATTTACAGTTTTTTTAAAAAAATGAATCATTTCTAAACTATAATCAAAAAAACTTAAGCAATCGTTATTATAACCGATGCGCTCTTCACCAATCCATCCATATTTTTTGAACAAATAAATAATTTTAGAAGCCTTTTGTTTGGCATCAGTTAAAATTTGCGAATCTATTTCATCATCCGAAAAAAAATTATTTTTATCACTAAAATACTTTTCTAATACAGAAATAGCTAAATTTTTATTAATATATCCATCAAATTCGTCATTTGCTAAATCTGCTAATAACAAAAGACAATCCAAATAAATTTCTTTATTAGAAGAAGATAATAAATTAAAAAAATTTAATGGCAAAATATCGAACAAATTATGCGACATATTTTAAAAATTCCAAAAACCTTTCTAATTTACTTATTTTATATATTCTATTTTATTTATTCAAAATATAAATATTAATTTATTTTAAATCTTTACAATCGATTATAACTATAAAATTTGTTAAAATACATTGTCTAAAATTATATAAAATATAAATAAATGTTAAATAATTTAATTTAAATAAAGGATTAATAAATAACATGAAAATTAAAACTATTAGATCTTTTGATCCCGATCATCGAATTCCTACTAAAATTTGGCAAAAAGTTTTTCAAGAAATTCGCTATACTCCTTCATCTTTTGATTTACAACCATGGCGTTTCTTTATAATTAACAAAATCGAACATAAAGAAAAACTCAAAAAATGCATAATAGGTAATATTCAACAAACTCAAAATAGTTCTGCTATCATAATATTATGCGGAAATATTAATAAAGTCCAGGATGCCTCCTATATTTATAACAATAAATTAAAAAATAAAAATATCACATTAACTCAAAAAGAAATTATTTTAAAACAAATTCAAAAACATTATCATAATATGAATCAACAAAAATTAAAAAATGAAATTTTTTTTGAATGCGGTTTAATCGCAGGAAATCTTGCTATTACTTTGCAAAACTTTAACTATAATACTTGTTTTATGGGAGGTTGCCATTTTGATAAATTAAACGAATTATTCAATATAGACAACAAATACATACCTATTATTCTAATAGCTGTAGGTCAAAATAATCAGAAAGATCTAATCGAATCTAAAATAAATAAAAATATTGAAAATTCGATAACTTTCAAACTTGATATAAATGATTTTGTTCATTTTTTATAAATTTATTATAAAAAAATAGATTTATTTTATAAAAAATATTTAAATTAATAAAAAATAAAATATCTTAATTAAAAATAAAATAAATAATAATTATCATCTGGGTATTGCCTCTTTTTGAACACATTTGCTTCCCCAGATTTTTTTGGTTCCGAGTTTATTTATAAATCTAGCTATTAACAAATGATGTTTACTAAATAAATTATTTTTGTAAACAACCGCATTATTCTAAGTAATTAAGATAAGTTATCCCATATTAATTAGCTAAACAAAGTAGCAAATAATTTCTCTATAAATAGTTTCATAAATCCTAAGTATTTCTAAGTTATTATTTTATAAGTTAAAATTTGTTCGTGTTTGATTATGTTATCTTTATCTTTTCTATATTCCTTAGTCTAGTTCTTAGGCACCCAAATTGAAAATTTCCCATTAATAAAATATTTTGGTGGTTTTTCTTTTCGATTGCTTTTGGTAGAATTTATTTTAATTATATAAAATAAAAACTTTTTATTCCTTTATTATTATGAATAATCTAGATCTTATTTCAACCATTGAGTAATTTTTTATTTTCTTGGCTAAATAAAAGATTACTTTGATTTAAATGATAAAGTCATTAGTATAATGAATATATTATAATCTGAAGTTGTAATTCAAATTAAAATATCTATTAATTTAACAATTACATTTTTAATTTTTTTTGTAAATTTTTTCATATTATAAATTTAATTTTTTTATGATTTTCTTTCGTTAACGAGATGTCTCATTTTATTATCAATATATTGTAAATAAACATTTGAAAAGTTTGATAAAAAAAGATTTATATATAATATATATGGATCGAAGAGAACTAGATAATTATTCATCGTATTTTATGCCCTTAAAAAATTCCTGATTCTTTTACCATCGTTTTATAGTTTTTTTAAAATATTACCTTTTTATTTAAGGTGTTTTTTAAAAATCTTGAACAGAATATCACGATAATTTAGATCTTAATATCTCTAATTTCAATATATTTTGAATTTCCTGAAATAGTTTTTTGGGAAGTGACTAATAAGCGACATTTTTAGTTCTAAGTTCCAAACCTCAACTCTGAAGATAACTTTAAAATTAGGAATTAATAATTATTCCGTAGTCTTTAGAATTAAATGGTTTTTTGATAGTAAAATTATCCCAAACAAAATATCAGATTTTATCCATATATATATGAATTATTGGGAATAAAAAATTAACTAAATAGTTTTGGTTGGTAAAGTATTGTTGACATATTTGCGGTGGTATCTCTTATTTTTTTTTATTTTATAAATATACCATCTATATTTTATTTTGTTCACATCTTTCTATTCTATAACCATAATATAATTAAATACTTAAGATTATTAATAAAGATTGTTATCCCAAGTTTAATTTTTTATTAAATACTAAACGATTTTAAATGATTTTCAAGATTAAAAAAAATCTTTGTTTTCCTTGATATCATTTAATAAACAATAAATTACTGACTTCTTTCGCCCTATCAAGGTCGTTAATCTTATTCCAGGGAGGACGATTCTCTTTATCATTCCAGATCAAGTTTTACTCCTCCGACTACTAAGAAGTCGCTTTATCCTTGGGCCTAATGACTTTAAACTCATTATTAGTTAATTTAATAACTGACCTTTAGGATTCTCCAAGTTACGCTAAATATCTACCTTGATTCCTTAGGTGAAGTAACCATTTTATTAATGGTGAGATTCCAGGTTTGTTAATTGATAAACTATTCAATACTTAAAATATATATTAATAGACTCTGGACTGCTCGCTTATAGTAGTTTGCGAGATTATTTTAATATATTAAAATAAATATCACATCTTCTTATCTTCTTAGGCCATTACAGGCTTATCCTTAGAACCATTTGGTGGCGGTATCTTCTTGACTAACTACTTCGTCGCAACCTGCTTTTAAGAACTGCTGTAATTCTTGAGAGTTTCCATTCAAGAACCGTTCTTAGCCTTACAGTGTTTATCGCACTGGTGATTGGTCAAATCACACGATATTTAGGCCTCTTTGGCGTCCCAATAAAAAAAATTTATGTTTTATAAAAATTAAAATCTAATAATTTTATAAAAATATTCCCAATAAAATAAAAAAAATATTTACAAAAAAAAATAATATAAATGGTGGAGATGAGGGGATTCGAACCCCTGTACAAAATTAATTAGTTTTATTTGTTGTACATAATTATTTTGTTTTCATAAAAAACAAACAAAAATTTTTTATAAATGTAAAATTTAACAATAATAATATAATATTAATTTTTTAAAATACCTAATTAATAAATAACCTAGATATTTTTAAAATTACTTAATAAAACAAAATCAAAAATTATATAAATATAATTTTCTTACGCTGTTGCGCGAGTCATACCAAAATTTGCCTCATAACTAGGGACAAAAATGTTTTTATAGTCCTTTTGACTAATTTTATTTTCTTTATTGCCGTTTATTAAAAACCTCGAACGTTTTTACTTGCGTAACCAAGTTATGACAAATAAAACTTTTTTAATTTTGGCGAAACCAATAAACATCCCCATTTATATTTTAATTTAAAAAAAAATATAATCAATAAATAAATATTGATTAATTTTTTTTAATTGTAGGTAATAAAGATGATAAAAATTCACTATTCAAATTATGCAAAAAAATAAGGGATGACCTAGTAAATTCTAACCAATAGTGTAATAATTTATCATAATTAGTAATAACAGTATCTTTGTTTGCCCTTTTATTGATTTTATTTATTGGATTTGGGTTTTGAACTTGAGGATAATCATCTGTATTATAAATTTCATTAACTTCTTTGGCATTATAAGCAATCTTCATTTTATAAATCATTTCATTTTCTAAAGCTTTTTGATATAGAAGAGTTCCGCATAACGCTACAAAAATATTAAACATAACAAAAAAAATAATATTAAATAATTTGAAAAACATAAGATAAAACCTCTTCAGCAAATTTATATTTAAAATAGGATTATAAGAAAAATATATGATTTTAACTCTTTTATTTAGAAAAAATCAAATAAAGTTTTTCAAAACAATAACATCAAATAAAAATTTGAATTATTTTAAACACCTTAAAGTTGCTAATTGTAATAAACTAAAAGGTTTGTTGTAATGAGGATTGAAATAAGAATCAATAGAAAATAAATTGTTCACAGTCATCTTTTTTTGAATACATAAACTTAAAGTGTTAATTTGTTCTAACAAATTAGATTTCGATAAAATTTGACCACCTAAAATTTTCTTAGTGTCTTTTTCGAATATAATCTTAAAAATAACTCCGTTATAATCAGGCATAAATTCAGGTTTGTCAGCATCTTTAATAATTTCAACATCATAATTTAATTTTAGTTGCGAAGCTACATATTCTGTAATTCCTGTAGAAGCAATATTTAATTCATATATTTTAATAGCACTAGTACCTTGTACTCCGGAAAAAGCTATTCTATTTTCCTTAATATTTAAACCTACAACAGTACCTGTTTTAACAGCATTAGTAGCTAAAGGAATATATTTATAATCCATTAAAGGATTATATAATACATTAATACAATCGCCGCAAGCGTAAACATCAGGATGAGAGGTTTGTAAAAAATCATTCACAATAAAAGCGCCATTAGGTGATGTTTTTAAATAATTATTAGCGATACTTGAATTAGGAACAAAACTAATACATAAAATAACCATTTCTGTAGAAAAAGTATTTTTATCAGTTTGTACATGAGTAACTAATTCGTCTTGAGTAACAAACTGAGAGACTTTTTGTCCTAAAGCTAATTGAACATTATGTTTAGTAAATTGTTGTTGAGCCGGTGTAGTAAATTCAATATCTAGATATTTCGACATAATCCTATCTTCAGCATCAATTAAAACCACTTTTTTGTTTTGCAAAGAAAAAGCTTCAGCTAATTCAACACCAATATAACCGGCACCTACAATAGTAATATTATTAACTTTCTTAGCATATTGGATAATTTCTTTAGCATGATCAAAATTTTTACATAAAAATAAGTTTTTAGAATTAATACCATTAATTTTCGGAATAACCGGCCAAGAACCTGTTGATAGAATTAATTTGTCAAAATAATCAGAAAATTCTTCATTAGTTTGCAAATTTTTAACCCAAATTTTTTTCTGATCGAAATTAATTCGAAGAACTTCATGTTCTAAAAGCATGTTAATACCCAATGTAGATAATTCCTGAGCATTAGAATAAAATAACCCTTTTTCATCTTGAACAACTCCGCCAATATATAAAGCTATACCGCAAGATAAAAACGAAACATTATTATTTCTTTCATAAACGGTAATATCAATATTATCATATGGATAAGTTTTTCGAATAGTCTTAACAGCTGCAGTGCCTGAATGAGTACAACCGATCACTATAACTTTCATCTTTTTATTCATAAGATCACCTTTTTTTATCTATTAAAATTCTGTTTATAATTTGCCGTTAATTTAGTTTTTATAAGTAATCAATTATAGAAGATATACAATTAAATTATAACATATATAAAACAATTAATTCATAGTTTAAAAGTTACAAAATATCATTCTAGAGGCAATTGTTGGATTAAATTTAAATCATGAAATTTTTTTAAAATAGTTTTATTTAATTTAACTCGTTTTTCAAAATCTTGTTGTGTAAATAATTTTTCGCCACGCGCTTTAACAATATTATTAGCCCCTACTTGGCCTAAACCATCAATTGTAATAAAAGGCATAATTAAAGAATTAGATGACAAATCCATCACAAACAAGTTAGCTTCAGATTTATTTAAATCAATAGGCAAAAAATTATAACCTCTATCTTTCATTTCTTTAGCAATCTTTAAAGTATGCATTTTTTCTTTTTGAACTGCTTTCATATCTTTTTCATTAGATTTTTGTAATATCTGTGCTATTTTATCAGTTGTTAACATCATATTTTCATAATCAAATTGAGAAACTCTAGTAGAAAAATAACCTTTATAAAAAAGTAAAGGAGCGTGAACTTTAAACCAAGCTATTCGTAAAGCCATTAAAACATAAGCGGCAGCATGTGGTTTTGGAAAAAGATACTGAATTTTTTGTAAAGATTCAATATACCAATCATTTACATTATGCTCGCGCATTATTTTAGATAAATCTGACCATTTTTGTCTATCATTATTTTGTTTTCCTTTGCGAACCAATTCCATAATCTCAAAAGAAACCAATTTTTTCAACCCTTTAGAAATTAAATAATTTAAAATATCATCGCGACAAGTAATCAAATCAAAAATACTTTTATTATTTTTCAACTGATCTTGAGCATTACCTGACCAAACACCAGTACCATGAGATAAACCTGATACTTTCACTAAAGTAGAAAAATTAAATTTTTTTTCTTTCAGATAAATTTCATTTAACATATTACGAACAAAAGGTGTACCAAATTCAGGAATTGCTTGAGAAGTTTTGCATTCTTCTTTATTAGCAAAAATTTCATAAACAAGATTATCATCAACAGGAATATCTTGAAATCTACTAAAAGGAAATTCAGAAGGATTTTTAAGAACATCATCCATCAAAAACTTAATCAAAGTAGGGTCATCATGTCCCAAAATATCTAACTTAAATAAATTTTTTTCTAAAGCGTGATAATCAAAATGAGTGGTTTTCCATTCCGAAGAAACATCATTAGCCGGAAACTGTATAGGAGTAACATCATATATAGATAATCCACTAGGAATAATAACAATTCCGCCAGGATGTTGACCTGTAGAACGTTTAACTCCTTCGATCATAATCACTCTACGATCTCTTTCGTTATCACGAATTATAATTTGTTTTTCTTCCATAAAAGATTTAATATAACCATAAGCATTTTGTTTAGCAACTGTTTGAATAGTTCCAGCCCGAAAAACACAATTTTCTCCCAACAACTCTCTAAGATAATTATGAATCTGATTTTGATAGTCTCCAGAAAAATTTAAATCGATATCTGGTTTTTTATTACCATCAAAGCCTAAAAAAGTTTCAAAAGGAATATCCTGACCATCTTTCACAAAAGGTTGATTACAAAAAGGACAACTCTCTTTTGGCAAATCATAACCAGAAAATATAGTTTTAAACTTTTTTTGATATTGTTGTATATCTATAACAAAAGGCCAGGATTGTAAATAATTTTGATATTCAGATGTTAGCGTTTCGGTTATACTCGTTTTCATAATAGTATATTTACAAACAACACAACGATAATGCGGAGGTAGTGGATTAATTTCGGTAATACCCAAAATATTAGCTATTAAAGAGGCTCCAACTGAACCACGCGAACCTACTGGATAACCATCTTCAGTAGATTTTTTAACTAATAAATATGATAAATAATAAATCGCTACAATATTATTATTTTCCAAATTATCTTTAGGCGCAATTACAGATAATTCTTGTTCAATCCTATATTTAATGATAGGATGTAATAATTTTCCATACAAATTCAAAATTTTTTCATTAACAATATTAAGAATTTCTGACCTAATGCTAGAAATTTTTAGATTTTTAACAAACATATCATCAGGAATATTAAAAAGTTGATCAGAAAAAAATTTAAATTTTTCGATTTGTTGATTCAATAAATGAGTATTATTGATAACCAAATCTTTTTTCAATTTTTCATCAGAAATAAAATTAAAAGAATCTAACATTTCTTGAGTAGTTAAAAAATAATTATCAGGTAAAAATTTTGAAGGATATTTCGAAAGACGATGTAAACCTCCACCAATTAATTTCGCATTAATATAAACTTCACGTAAAATTTTTTCGTAAGGATATAAATAATGAACATCTCCTGTTGCAATAATAATTTTATTTTGTCTTTGAGCTTCTTTAATGATTTTAATAATAGTATCTTTTATTATACTTAATCCATAAGAATTATCTATATCAAAATCCGAATCACCATTTAAATCATAAATAATATGACGATAAGCCTGAGGAGGTTGAACTTCGATATAATCATAATAAGAAATAGCTTTAGCTAAATCATAATTATTTTTATATAAAGCAATATTGAAAACATTACTATCAAAACAACCGCTACCAATTAATAAACCTTCTCTGTATTTTTCAAAATTAGATTTTAATAAACGAGGTTTTTTTATAAAATCCCTTGTTAAAGCATCACTTATTAAATGAAATAAATTATTATAACCTTTTTTGTTTTTAACTATAATATTAACATGATAAGGTCTCTCAAATTTAATATCTAAAGAACCTTGTAAATCATAAAAATTAAATATTTTTTGCGCTTCTAATTGCTCTAACATTTCTAAAAAAATAAGAGCAGTAGCGCGAGCATCGAATAAAGCATTATGGTATTGACCTTCTGAATCAAGTTTAATTTTAAAAGATTTAACAATTTTTTCTAAAGAAAAATATTTCAAAATCTTATTGAAATATTTTTGAGCTAAAGTTAAAGTGTCAATAACTGGTAATAAAGGCCAATGTAAACCAATATTTTTAAATATTTCTTGTAAAAATTCAATATCAAAACTGGCATTATGAGCTACTAAAACACAATTAGGACAATCTCTAATAAAATCTAAAAATTTTAGCAAAATTTCTTTAATATGAGGTTTGTTTAATAAAATTTCTTCAGAAATATTAGTCAATCTCTGAATAAAATTACTGATCTTTATATCTTTACCCGGATTAATTAATTCATCAAAACATTCTATAATTTTACCATTTTTAATTTTAACGGCAGCTATAGAAATAATACGGTCCCTAGTTTTAGAAAAACCAGTAGTTTCAATATCTAAAACCACATAATTATGATTTTTCAAAACAAAATCCGAAAATTTATTTAAATTAATTTCTTGATTAGTAATAAAAATTGGTTTTTCTTCGATGAAATCTAATTCAACTCCTAAAATAACTTTAATATTTTTATTGTAAATATATTTATAAATTTCTGGAAAAGCATATAAACCATCATGATCTGTAAAAGCAATAGCTTCATGACCCCATTTTTCTGCTAATTCTATATAATCTTTAGCACTAGTAATAGCATCCAAATTGGACATTTTAGTATGTGTATGAAATTCAATTCGCTTTTCGCCAATATAATCATCTGTTTTTTTCAAAAAAATAGATGATTTATCTAAAATCTTATAATCTTTTAAATTAAAATAAAAACTTTTTACTTTATCTTTGATCGGTTTAGATGGTTTAATTTCAATAACAGCTGATATTAAAATTCCCTCACGCAAAACATTAAGCAAATTATCACGCTCTCTTTTAGCCGTTTTTATATCTTTAGATAAAAATTTTTTAACTAAAATAGAATCTTGACAACTAATAGGATCTACCAAATAAAAACTAATCCAAAATGTTCCATACTTATCATTATCGATTACAAATTGAATATAACCTTGAAGGATGATTTGCGGAAATTTTTTATAAAATAAAAACATTTCATCATAAAAAATGGGAATGTCTTGAAAATTAAATAAAGGAATATTTTTATTATTTTTTGATAAGTTATTGGAAAAATCTTTATATTGATGAACTGTTTTTTCGGCAATAACATCTTTATCAAACTGTAAAAATTCAAAATCAAAATCAAAATTAAAATTATAAAATTTCATAAATAAGTCTTTTAATTGATTCATTTTTAATTTTAATTCTGAAATGTCAAACATTTCTTCTATTTTATTCTCTATTTTAAATAAACACTTTTTGGTATTTAGATCCAAAATAGGAGTATTTTGAAAAAAAAATATTAATTTTTTATCTATATCTATGCCCAAGTTTGTAACAATTTTATCTAACATATATTGATAATGTTTTTTCCAAATATAATCATCCTTTAACAGATTCCAATCTAGAATACGAAAATGCACATTAATTATAGGTTGCAATTCTACAAAATTTTCTAAATCTTCACTTAATTGTTTTAAAAAAAAATCTTTAAATTCTTTCTCAAAAATATTAAAATGTGTAATTTCTTCAGGATATTCTTCTATTTGGAAAAAACAATCCCAACTTTTCGTTTGTTTATCATTAACAATAACTTCTATTAATGGAAAATTTTTAATATTTTTATTTTTAATAAAATTTATAAATTTTGAATAAAACTTCATTATCGATCTCAACTTAATTTATTAATTATTTTAATTAATTACCCTAAAGTTCCATATATAAAACAAAAAAACATGAATAGTTCTTCCATGTAACTTTAAAAATCAAATAATTTTTTGGATGGTATGGTACTGATGATCGGACTCGAACCGATATAAGTTATTCACTTGTTTGATTTTGAGTCAAATGCGTCTACCAATTCCGCCACATCAGCATTAATAATAAATCAATTATAAATAAATTATTAATAATACTAATTAATTATATAGTAAGATTATATCATAACATCTCCTAAAAACTATCTATAAAATTTTTTTCTATCTGAGAAAAAATCCTATTATTTTTTCAATAATTTATAATTATAATAAATTTATTAAAATCAAAATAATTTCCTAAAAAGTTATAAAATTAATTATTTTACATAATCAATTTTAAAGAAAACCAATATAATTAATATTTTTTATTTCAATTAAATAATATTTTTTTATATCATTAGAACTATTTTCTAAAAAATAATTATTTTTAAAATTTTAGAATTTTTATAATTTTGATTATTTACAAAATAATATTCTTTATTAGAACCTAAATATAAGGTATCTTCTTGTTTCAACAAATAATGTAATTTATCCAAAATTAAAAAAACCTCTCCCTCTAAAACAAAAAAAAATTCATGACTCAAAGATTTAAGTTGTAATTCGGTTTGACCTTGGGGTTTAAGATCAATAATAAGCGGTTCTATTTTAAATTTATCTAAATTTTTAAAAATATGATAAATTTTATTTTTTAAATGAGGATTATGTTGAATATTGAAATCTATTTTTTTATTGATAACCATCATAGATTCTTCATATTTAAAAAAATCTACTATTGAAATTTTAAAAATTTTTAAAATTAAAAATAAAGTATTTAAAGAAGGCAAGATTAAATTATTTTCAATCTGCGAAACATAACCTGTAGTCATATTAATTTTTTGAGCCAATTCTCTTTGAGTTAATTGTTGTTGCAACCTCAAATTTCGAATTTTATCACCTATATACATATTATTATTCTAATTTCCTCGTATATTTTACTAAAATAATATAAAATTTAAATACCAAATATTTGAATTAATTTTTTATATAATCGCATAAATTTAATCAACATTTTTTGTTTCAAAATAATCAAATTTTTATTAAAATCTTTTTTTAAAAGTTGTTTGTTTTTATAAAATTTATAACACCAAAAAAATTTTAAAAAAATTAAACGAATTTTTTGTAAAAACAATATTTTTTTGATTTGAAATTGTTGATAAATTTTAATTTTATTAATTTGATTAAACAATTGATTATTACTTGTAATAATTTCTTTATTTTGATGCAAATGTTTAAATAAAATTTTGTCTATTTCGTCATTTTTATGCATCTTAAAAAGATTATTACGATGATTTTGATCTTTTACATGTTTTTGATAGAGATATAATTGATTTTTACATTCATAATTAATTTTTTTTGTTTTTTTATCATATATTTTTTTAGTTTTTTGTTTTTGAAGAATGAAATCTTTATCTATTTCTATTGAAGAATCTTTTAAATTATCTTGAATTAAATCTATTTGCCATTTCATTTCTTTTAATTTTAATTTATTTTGTTTTTCGTATAAACTAATATCATGACGAAGTTTTTTTTCTTGTTTTTGATATTTAATTATAATATCTTTTAAACTATCATCATGTATTATCCGAGTAATATCAAAAAATACCTGAGAAATACAATCAATAATATATTCACTTTCTTTTAATAAAAAATGTTCTTCCTCTGATTGAATTTTTTGTATATGAGAAATTTCTTCATTAATATCATTATATTCTTGACCAAAAAAACTTCTAGGTAATTCTAAATAATTATAATAATATGACCATTTATTTTTCATTTTATTAAGATAAAACCAATATAAAATACGATTACCAAATTTAGAATTCGAAAAACTTCTAAGTTTAATAGTTAATTGAAACATTTGATATTGTAATAAATTATTAGTTTGTACAAAACGATTTTGTTGTTTTTTTAATTTATTAGTCATTTGTTGCTTTAATTGTTGTTGTTTATTTTGTTGATATTCTAAATATTTCATTTTTTTTTTGAAAAAATTCCCTATATTTTCATAAATTTTCATTTTTTTTTCAAAAAAAACTAAAAATTTTGTATTCTTATCCAAATTTTTTAATTTCATCTGATGCATTAATACACTAATAAACGAAATATTTTGATTATAAAAATTTAAAATTACTTTATTTAAATTAATTTTTTGTTTTATCCTATTTAATCGTAAATCAAACATATTTATTTTCAATAAATAAAGATATTTAAAATGTTCATCTATAATATTGTCTACAAAAATTTTATTTAATTTATAAATTAAGTTTAAATTAATTACAGAAAAATAGTTATTAATTGTTTTTGGATACAAATTCCAAAAAAGATCCAAATTTTCTTTAATTTTTTGCAAAATTCTAGAATGCGTTTGGTTTTGTTTATTTAAATAATTATTAAATAATATAACATTTATTAAATTTTTTTGTTTAATAAAACTGTTTTTAGCAATAATATCACGAATTTTAATTTTTGGTATTTCAACTTTGTATAAATAATTTTGTTTTTTTTGTTTATAAATAATATTTTTTAAATTTATTTCATATTCTTGATGATAATTTAAATTATAAATTTTTTCTTTTAATTTTTGTATTTCTTGAAGATTTTCAAATATTTCATGATCATATTTCATTTTTAAAGGAATTTTTTTCATTTGTAATTGCATTTTTAGCAAAAATTTACGTTCTTGAGTTTGTTTTTGCAATAATAATATATCTTTTTGATATTGTATATCATTTAATTTTTCAATTAAAATAAAATTTTTTTGCAAATGTTCATAAGATAATTTTTGTTTATGTTGTTCATCTATAACTTCTTCCTGAATTATACCGTATTTTTTTTTTATTTTTAATAATGTTAAGTCCATTTCTAAATTATCAATTTTTTGTAAATAATTATTATAAATCAATTTTTGCTCTTTTTTTTTAATTAAATCAAGATTGTTAATCTGAAAATTTTTTATTTTTTGGAAAATTTGCTTTTTATATTCAACAATATTCAATTTACGATTATAAATAAGTTTAAATTTCATATATTGGAAACGCCAATCATACAAACGCATCAAATATATTTTTTGATACAAAAAAAACTCTCGCATTAAATTCATCATAACAGGGTAACTATTTAAAAACATTGGATGAATAAAAAAAAATCCTATTATATTTTGATCCCAAATTTTATGTTTTTTTTGCCAAAGTATTTCTTGTTGTTTTATAAATTCAAATTTTAATTGATCAAAAATTTTATTATGCATTTCTATTTTTTGTTGAAAAACATTAAAAGCATTTTTAATTTCTTCAGAAAAATCAATCTCTTGTTGTTTTTGTTTTTCTTGTAATTTTTGAATTTGATTTTGATAAAAATTTTTCATATTTTCTAAAGAATGATTAAAAATATCTTTTAATTGTTTAATTTTTTGATTTAAAATAATAATTTTTTGATGAAAAAAATCATAAATATCTGAAACATTTTTTTGATATTTTTGATTAACCTGAGAATATTGTTCTGTAAAAAAATTATTTTGTTCCATTCGTTGTTGTTGTAATTCTTTTTCCAACAAATTTAACTTTTCAAAATCCAAATTATATTTGTAATTCAACTTTTCTTTTTGAATATTATATTCTGCAATAATTCGACTTTTTTGCAAAACACTTTGTTGTTTTCGTTTTTTAAATTCTTGATTTAAATAAATTTCTTTATTAGTTGTAATTAACTTAGATTTTTCTAAATTTTTACTAAGTTGTTGTTTTAAATTATCTACATTATAATGATAATCCAAATGTAATTGAGGAATATTAGATGCAAATTGAGGAGTTAAATTTGTATAAGGATTAGCACTATAAATAGGTAAAAAAATTAAAAAATCTTTCATATAGTTGTCATTGAATAAATTTATTTTTTGAATTTCTTGACACAAATTAATTATTTTTTGAATTAAAAAATTTATTATAGGATCATGATTTCCTTTTGATAAATCATCTAAACAATTAACATCATCATTTTTAAATTTTTTTTCATGCATTATATCAAAAACCCCTTAGAGAAATATTCTCGTTTGAACTTATTATATATTGATTTTTAATTTTAACAATATAATTTCATAATAGAATGAAATAATAAATGATATTTTCTAAAAAAATTTAAAAATAATAATTAATTATTAATTAAACTACTATCATATAGATAGATTATTTGTGTAGTTCGATTTTCAGAATTTATCTTTCTGATAATTACCACAAAAATCTTACATCCTAACCGGAAGAGCATTAACAAGAGAATCCAACTTATCATAATTTATATTTTTTTACTCTAGAATTTCAAAAATTACATTATTTCACAGATATTTCAGGAAAACTAACTATCTAAAATTATTAGCAGATAATATCCAATATACTAATAATTTTTTATAAATCCTAATTATTTTTAATGATTTTTTATCGACTAAAGTTCGATAATTAATTGGATTTCTAATTACCTTTAATCTATCCCTATTTTTTTCAGATTCCCTTCGTCATCGGAAGAACGATGAGCTTAATTATTTCTAATTAAGCTTTTCATGCCTACGATTGATAAGAAATCACTTTTTCATTGGGAATAATTACTATTTTTATTTAATTTATTGATTAATTTAATAAACTCCGCTTTGAGGATTCCCTTCCTCTCTCTCTCTCTCGGTTAATATAAATATCGAGTTTGATTTTTTCTGAAGGAAAATGAACTACCGTAAAAAAAGTAAGATATCCAAGTTTCTTTATTGATAAAATATCTGATACATTTAATCTATATCGATAACTTATTAATTGCTCAAGTATAGTAGTTACAAGATAGGTCTTTTTTTTAATATAGCCTCTACTTTGTCTTCTGGACTCTTTCGTAAATAATCCTTAGAATTTTTTCGGGTAGTAAAACTAAATATTTTATTGCATCATTAAACTTGCTATAATTCCTAATTGGTTCTTTTTAGGAACCTTGTTTAATCTTTTTTAATATTTATCAATACTAGTGATTGATAAAATCACTGAATATTTATACTTCTTTGGCTTCCTAAAATATTTATTAATATTTTATAACAAATAAAAAAGTAAAATTTAAATTTATTATAAATTTAATTACTTTTTTCTATCCGAAAAATAATAAAAAAATATTTTTAATAATATATTTGTTTCAACACAAAATGATCTAATTCGCCATTCGCTTTATAAATATATTGTTTATTCCAGACATTATTTTGTTCATCAATAAATTGTTCATCAACAAGAACTAAATCATCTTTGTTTTGCAATTTTTGATAATGCTTATAAGAACGATTGCTTTTATCTTTTGTATATTCACAACGTCTATCTACAATAACTTTATTTTTATAAACATCTGAACACCAAATTTGTCGATTCAAATCATATTTACTAATCTTAAATATTTCATCATTACGATCTTGATAAACTATTTTAGTTTTTTTATTAGCTAATAAATCGATTTCTTCTTTAACAGTTTTATCAAGAAGACCGCCGACAAAAAATTGTTTAACTATAGTTTTTTTATTATCTTTTATATCGGAATAGTGAAAAATAGCTTCAATTATACCACTTTTCAAAGAATAACGAATCTTTTTTCTCAAAAAAGATATATCAGAATTATCGATAATATCATAAACTTCCGTAAAAAGACGTTTACCTTTATCATTATAAATATCTTTGTTAGTGCGAATAACTTTTTGAGTTTTGTCATAAATATAATCTATAGTATACGAAACGTTATTAAAATTATTATATTTAGTAACTTTACTTAATAAATCATTAGATTTATCGACACTAATATAATTAACATTATATATTTCTATTTGAATAATTTGTTGTAAATCATTATAAATTTCTTTAATTTTATGAATAACTTTTGATCTATCATAAACATATTGAATTGTATACAATTTCAAACCGTTCGAATTATTATATGTAGTAACTCTTATTATAAAATTTTTATCATTATATTCTTCAAAAGCAACAGGAAATTCATCACTTTCGTGTTCATATATTTTAAATCCTATCAATTTATCGTTTTGAAAAATTTTTTCTCTTCTTTTAATTGCAACACTTTTAAAAAGTTCTTGATCAACCGAAACAAATTGTTTCTCAGGAATAACTCTTTTTAAATCATCATTATATTTATTAAGAACTTTACTTTTGGTCAACAATGACATTTCATTAGAGTTTTTTTGCGTTTGATAATTAGCGTAAATTGCAAAAAACATTCCACTTATCAATAATAAATTCATAATACATACAATTACTTTGTAATTAAAAATTTTTCTGATATTCATAAAATATTTTATAGCTTTCTTTATTAAGGGATTTATTGTAAAAAAAAGAAGAAATTAATCGAGATAAACTTTTTAAAAATTTAATCTCGATTAATTTTACCAAATAAAAAATAATAACTCTATAATAATTAAAAAATATTTAAATAAAATTAAAAATAATTTATAATTTATTAATTTAAAAAACAATTAATCTAAAATTCAAATAAATATTATTATTATGTAAATTTAAATAACCTTATAAAACATTTTGTTTCTCAAAAACAAGATATTTTATTTATAAAAAGTTATAGAAATTTTTTAACTTAAAATTTTATTTTTTTTTAGATCTTTTTCGGAAAAACCAAATCTAAACAATCGTGAAATACGTTGAGGATCTTCCTTGATATACCATTTTAAAACTTCTCGAACATCAATATTTGTTAAATAAGATTTAATAATTAAATTTCGCTGTTCTTGAGTGAAAAATTTATTAGGTTCTTCATCAAAAAATACAAGTAAATCATGACTTTGTACAGTATTTGGAATTGATCGCCATACAAGTTTTTTACCTTCTAAAATTTGCTCAATATATTTAGCAAAATCTACAGTTTGAAAATCAAAATAAAAAGCTAATTGTTCCCAAGTAAATCCAAATGCAAATAATTCTTTAAAATTAATATAACTATGACGAATATATTCTTTTAATAATCTTCTAATATTAGAATCAGATAAATAATCTTTAATAATCATTTTTCTTTGGTGTTCATTAAAAAATTTATTAGGTTCTTCTTTAAAAAACGAAAATAAATCTTCAGGATGTAAATTTTTAATATTTCTCCACTCAACCGATTCACCATTTAAAATTTTTCGGATATATTCTGAAAATTCCGGGTTATAAAAATGTCTTTGATTTAAAGCAGCAATTTTATCTCGTGATTCTTCGTCTTCTGAAGAATCTGAATTTAACTTCTGACTAATGGATATTGGAAAACTTGGTATAGTGGGTTCTGAATCTTCTTGTGGGTTATTTTGCTTTTGTGATTCTTCGTTTTCTGAAGAATCTGAATTTAACTTCTTACTAGTGGCTACTGGAAAACTTGGTATAGTGGGTTCTGGATCTTCTTGCGGGTTATTTTGCTTTTGTGATTCTTCATTTTCTAATACCGAAGGGTCATCATGTTGAAATATAGAATTAGAGGATGCAGGATTACTATTTTGTAATCCTATTTTATTAAATTTATTATTCGGATTTTTTTCAATAATTCGAGAATTATTATGAAGTTTATTATAATTATTAATTTCATCATAATTAAAAACAATGATCCCTATTAAAAAAACACTAGTAGTAACAAAACAAGATATTAAAATATAAGAAATATTTTCCCATAACTTATTCATGAAATTCTATATTAATTCCTTTTTCTATTTTCGAATCAAAAATAATAAATAATTTAATAACTAAATTTTGATGTCTTAATTAGGTTTTTTGAAATAAATCAAAATTACTTAAATTATTTTTAAACGAATATATGCATAAAATAATTAATAAAAATCAACTAAATTCCACAAAATATTAAATTACTACGAAAAATAAATCTTAAAGAAATAAAAACAAATTTTAATTTTTATTAAAATTAATTCAATAAGAAAAAATAACTAGATATAACCGGAGCGAACTACTAAAATTATTCCAAAATCACATTTAAAAATATTTAAATTAATTCGATTAATAATTAAGTTATTGAAAATACTATCAATATAAAAATCGAAAATATTAAACTTTTGTTGATAGAATTTCATTATTATTATTTCTCTAATAGCGCTTTCTATATATATTCAAATTTTAAATTAAAATTATTATTATCAAAAAATGCCATTCGCATATAACTACAAGATAACAATCAAAAAATTAAATTTAAATAAATAAGAAAAAACTATTAATTAAAATCGATAAATAAACATAATCAGAAATTATAAATTTGTCGATCACAATTAAAAAAAATCAAATTACATCAATTTACTAAATAACAAATTCACTCTAGTACCTAATTGATTGGGTAAATTAACCATCTGTTTATTTTTTAATATAAATTTATCAAAAATTTTATCATTTACAAACTCTTTATTATAATTAGGACCTTTCATTACAATAAAATTACCTTGATTATTTAGCAAAGGATAAACCAACTTTAAAATAATATTTAATTTTCCTAAAGCTCTAGCTATAAGATAATCATAACGAATATTATGTTTTTCTATCTTCCGGTTATAAATATAAACATTTTTTAAAGATAATTTTTTAACCAAACTTTTTAAAAAAATAGTTTTTTTATAAGAAGATTCAATTAAAATTAAATTTAAATGAGGAAATACAATTTTTAAAGGAATTCCTGGAAAACCTGCTCCCGTACCGACATCGCATAAAGAATTAATTTGATCAAAATTAACTAAAGAAGAAACTAATAAAGAATCATAAAAATGTTTAATATATACCAAATCCGGCTCTAATATAGAAGTTAAATTTATTTTATTATTGAACTCGAATAAACATTTAGTGTATAAGTGAAACTTCATCATTTGTAATTTGTTTAATGTGAATTTTTTTTGTAAAAATAATTTATACATGAAAATTACTATATTTTTGCAAATAAATTAATAAAATATTAATATCAACAGGATTAACTCCGGAAATACGAGAAGCTTGAGCTATATTAAAAGGTTTGATTTTAGTTAATTTTTCTTTCGCTTCTTGAGATAAATTATTAATAATTCGATAATCAATATTACTAGGTATTATTTTTTCTTCTAAATAAGAATTTTTTTTAACTTCTTTTTCGGATTTTAAAATATAATCTTCATATTTAATTTGAATTCCTACTTGTTCTAGAACATCCGCAGAATATTGATTTGAAAACAAATTATATAAAACATTTTCATTTAAATCAGATCTTTTTAATAATTGATATAAACTCATGCGACGAGAACCAAAATTAATATTTAACTTACGAAAATCATCTATATCTAAATAAAAATTACTTAATTTCTCTTTTAAAGAATCAATTTGAATTTGTTTTTGCTTCAACCAATCAAAAGTTTTTTCATCAACTAAACCAAATTTAAAACCATAAGACATTAATCTTAAATCCGCATTATCATGCCGCAATAATAAACGAAATTCAGCTCTAGAAGTTAATAAACGATAAGGCTCATAAGTCCCTTTATTAATTAAATCATCAATTAAAACACCAATATAAGCTTCATTACGCTTTAATATAAAAGGAGGTTTATTTTGAAGTTTTAAGGCTGAATTGATACCTGCAATTAATCCTTGACATGCAGCCTCTTCATAACCACTAGTACCATTAATTTGACCTGCTAAAAATAAATTTTTAATTTTTTTACTTTCTAAAGTGTGAAACAATTGATTAGGATTAAAAGCATCATATTCTATAGCATAAGCGTATTTAACAATTTTTGCTTTTGCAAAAGCTGGAATAGTTTTTAAAATTTCTTCTTGCACTTCACAAGGCATACTCATAGAAAGCCCTTGCAAATACATCTCATCAGAAAACAAACTTTCAGGTTCAATGAATAATTGATGTCTATTTTTATCACAAAATCTTACTATTTTATCTTCTATAGAAGGACAATAACGAGGGCCAGAACTATAAATATAACCACTATACATCGCCGATTTATGTAAATGTTTACGAATTAATTGATGAGTATCATTATTAGTATGAGTCAAAAAACATAATTTCTGTACGCCTAAATCATTAATAACCGAAGGAGAACTAAAGGTTTGAAGAACATTATCACCTGCTTGTTCAACAGTTTTACTATAATCAATAGTATCTTTATGAACTCTAGGTGGAGTTCCTGTTTTTAAACGAATAACTTCAATTCCAAATTTTTTTAATTGTTCACTTATACCATAAGTAGTAGGAGATTTATTAGGACCTGAATTTATAATTTTAGAACCTATTAAAACTTTACTTGTTAAATAGGTTCCTGTAGTTAATATAACAATATCACTATAAATAATCTTGCCGCTAATTAATTTAACTCCTTTAACGCATGAATCGTTTTCTTGAATAATTAAATTTTCGACCAAATCCTCTATCAAAGTTAAATTAGACATTTTTTTAAGTGTTTGCAAGATAAACTGAGGATATTTAATTTTATCTATTTGAGCTCTTAAACTTCTTACAGCTGGTCCTTTAGAAGTATTTAACATTTTCATTTGAATTTGACAAATATCAGCAGCTTTTCCCATAATACCACCTAAAGCATCAATTTCTCTCACGACTACACCTTTAGCTGGACCACCTATAGAAGGATTACAAGGAAGAGATGCTATTTGTTTTAAATTGCCAGTAATTAACAAAGTTTTATGAGATTGTTTTGCTAAAGCTAAAGCAGCTTCTACACCGGCATGACCTCCACCAACTACAATACTTTGATAATATTTCATTTTAAGCATGCCTTTCTGAAATAATTGTCATCTTTCAAATTGAATTCCAAAATAGTAAATTTATTCATTTTGTTTTTTATTGGATATTAAAGTTAAATATTCTTTATGTTCTGATAAAATTTTATCAGTAATTTCTTTGCCTAAAAAACTTTCCATATTATTTTTAAATTCTTTTAATAATTTCTTTTTTTTATCTAAAAAAATATTATTTTGATATCTAATTACAAAGAACGAGCAAATTAATAATAATAGAAACAACAAAAACATTAATGTTAATTTTAAATATCCCAAAAAGAAGTTGAATTTAAAATATACAAAAACATTCAACGCATAAAACAAAAATCCGAAAAACATACACAAATATCTATTTAATAACATAGAATTATAAATTTTTAAAGAAGAAAAAATATATTTAATAAAATAAATATTAATTTCAGGTTGATATAAAATACTAAATTTTTCGTAATAAAATTTATCAATAAAAACTCGATAAATATTATCTTTTAAAGTCCAAATAACATACTGATTTAATCTAGCAAAATTATCTTGATATTCATTTTGTTTCAAATAATAAAATTGAATTTTACCTTGTTGTTGATCTAACTGATAATCCTCCTCATGAAAAGGATCACCTTTTACAGCATCAAAAACTAAAGGTAAAAGTTGAAATTTACTTTTATTCCAAAAATTAAAACCCAAAACCTTAACCTATCCTATTTATTGTCATTTGAAAACTAAATTATCTTTTATATATATAAATTATATAACAAATTTTCTTAAAAATCACCATTCACATGAAATAAAAATTTATGGCTGCTTCAACTAAGATCTGACCAAATTCATTTTAATTAACATTGAATGATGATTTTTAAAAAAAATTATTAAATATATAATTAAAAAAATTATCAACTAATTTATTATACATTAAAAAATCAATTATAAAATTTTTTATGCCTTAAATTAGCAAAAAACTTTCTCAAAATATTCTTACTTTCTGATTCGAAAATAAATAATTTAACAAATTTTTCATGATATTTTAAATTATTATAAATATATAAAAAATTATGATAAAAATTAAAATTAATATTAGAAGCACTATAATAAATTTTATTAACTCGAGATTGAATTAAAGCTCCGAAACACATAATACAAGGTTCCAAAGTCACATAAATACTTACCATATTCATACGATAATTTTTCAATTGACGATTAACTTCTATAAGAACTAAAAATTCTGCATGACTAAAAAATAATTGACTATTCTCTGTATTATTATGAGCTCTAGCTACAATTTTATCATCTATAACTGCAACAGCTCCTACAGGAACTTCTCCTTTTTCAAAAGCCTTTTGAGCTTCCTTAAAAGCTTCTTTCATAAACAAAAAATGTTTTTTTTCCATAAAAAATTCAAACTTAAAAAAATTATTATAAAAATAATTTAAAATTTATGACATTTACGACAACAAGGTTCATGGTAATCTTTTCCACCTACTAAAATTATCGATTCTTTGTCGATTGAAACTTTATTTTTCAAATTAAAATAAATTCTTTGGGTCCGAGATGCTTCTTTGCCACAAAGAAAACAATAAGATCTATATTTAGTAACTCTGTCAGCGATAGATAATAAATATGGCATAGAACCGAAAGGTCTACCGCGAAAATCTAATTCTAAACCAGCTATAATAATACGTATACCTTTATAAGATAAATCATTAACAATAGTTTCAATATCAGAATCTAAAAATTGAGCTTCATCGATAATTATTAAATCAATTCTAGATTTCATAAAATTAAAAATTTCTTTGCTTTGACGAATTAAAATAGCAGGAGCTGTTTCTAAATTATGATTAATTAATTCACTTTTACACGAATAACGATTATCAATAAACGGTTTGAAAACTAAAAATTGTAATTTCAAAGGTTTTAAAAAATTAATTCGTTTAATTAATTCGGTTGTTTTTCCTGAAAACATTGGGCCACAAATAACCTCAACAAAACCCTCTTCATCTACCACCATCATTATAAAGAGTAACCTCTCACTTCATTAATAAATATCAATTAATTAATTTTAAA
The DNA here is from genome assembly GCF_030586805.1 of Candidatus Phytoplasma fabacearum. Classification (GTDB taxonomy): domain Bacteria; phylum Bacillota_I; class Bacilli_A; order Acholeplasmatales; family Acholeplasmataceae; genus Phytoplasma; species Phytoplasma fabacearum. The sequence continues at coordinate 138 of NZ_JAOSIM010000001.1, read as the reverse complement.
TCTTTTTGAAGTACGGATAGATTATTGGCGTTTCTTTGATAGGATTTGTTTTTCTATCAAATATTACCAACAGCCCCCGTCCAAACGGTGCGAGCAAGTTTCCAAGCACACCGCTTTCCATAATTTATCCCTTTTCGG